>NZ_RKRK01000003.1:0-309272 GCF_003815035.1 Abyssicoccus albus | reverse complement strand
CCCGTCCGAAAGCACTTCAGTCTCACTGAGTGAAAGCGAAGAGTTGTCCGAAAGTATTTCAACGTCAGAGCATATGAGTGAGAACCCGTCCGAAAGCACTTCAGTCTCATTGAGTGAAAGCGAAGAGTTGTCCGAAAGTATTTCAATATCAGAGTATATGAGTGAGAACCCGTCCGAAAGTACTTCAGCCTCATTGAGTGAAAGTGAAGAGTTGTCCGAAAGTATTTCAACGTCAGAGTATATGAGTGAGAACCCGTCCGAAAGTACTTCAGCCTCATTGAGTGAAAGTACAGAATTATCGGGGAGTACCTCGTATTCCTTATATAATAGTGAAATGATAGAGACTTCTGTTAGTAACTCAACATCATCAAGTATGTCGTTAAACGATCCACAACCAACGGATTTATTATCAGATGATATGATGACTAGCTTTAGATCAGTCATGACATATAGTACACTTTCATCAATCTCAGCTGCTGCAACGACTTCTAATGTTACGACATTAACGGGAGTGGGAGTGGATACGTATAACAACAAGCCAATATACTACATCCTTAAAGTTACAAATAATGGATCGACAACAACATTTAGCTACACAGTGACTTATGATAATCCAGACACAGCAACTGTTGAGAAGCCTACTGTATCAAAAGGAACAGCGATTAAAAATACTTCAACATCGACTACCCCAATGATTAAACTCGGTAGTGGTTATAGTGCCCCGACTACGGCTACATCAAAGTTAGTTAATATGGAAACTGGAGCAAGTTCTCCACTAGCGCCAAAGCAACAAACAATGTCTGCAACAGGTGGAGGTTATTCATGGCCAACTGGATATATTATGAATGGTTATTACGCTAACCAAGGATATGGATTAAATACAACTTGGACAGTGGATAATAACCCATCTGGAGATATGTCATATACATTTGATCCATATGCATCACAAGATGGCGGTTTAACCGGAGATTATTTTGCAGGAGCTGGAACAGATACTGGAACTGACCCTAGTCAATCAGTTTCAAAAAGTACATCTTTATCAAACAGTATAAGCGCAAGTACTTCAATTATGGATAGTACAAGTGGCTCAGTGAGTGAGTCAACATCTGGTTCAATCAGTGAATCGACAAGTGGTTCAGTGAATGAGTCGACATCTATCAGTGAATCAACATCTGGATCAATCAGTGAATCGACAAGCGGTTCAATTAGTGAGTCAACATCTGGTTCAGTGAGTGAATCAACAAGCGGTTCAATTAGCGAATCAACATCTGGATCAATCAGTGAGTCAACAAGTGGATCAGTGAGTGAGTCGACATCTGGATCAATCAGTGAATCGACATCTGGATCAGTGAGTGAGTCGACATCTGGATCAATCAGTGAATCGACATCTGGCTCAGTGAGTGAGTCAACAAGTGGATCAATCAGTGAGTCGACATCTGGTTCAGTGAGTGAGTCGACATCTGGATCAATCAGTGAATCGACATCTGGCTCAGTGAGTGAGTCAACAAGTGGATCAATCAGTGAGTCGACATCTGGTTCAGTGAGTGAGTCGACATCTGGATCAATCAGTGAATCGACATCTGGCTCAGTGAGTGAGTCAACAAGTGGATCAATCAGTGAGTCGACATCTGGTTCAGTGAGTGAGTCAACATCAATCAGTGAATCGACAAGCGGTTCAATTAGCGAATCAACATCTGGATCAATCAGTGAATCAACAAGTGGTTCAGTTAGCGAATCAACATCTGGATCAATCAGTGAGTCGACATCTGGATCAATCAGTGAGTCAACGAGCGGTTCAATCAGCGAATCAACAAGTGGTTCAATTAGTGAATCGACAAGCGGATCAGTGAGTGAGTCGACATCTATCAGTGAATCAACAAGTGGTTCAGTGAGTGAGTCAACAAGTGGTTCAATCAGTGAGTCGACATCTGGTTCAGTGAGTGAATCAACAAGCGGTTCAATTAGCGAATCAACATCTGGATCAATCAGTGAATCAACAAGCGGTTCAGTGAGTGAGTCGACATCTATCAGTGAATCAACAAGTGGTTCAGTGAGTGAGTCAACAAGTGGTTCAATCAGTGAGTCGACATCTGGTTCAGTGAGTGAATCAACAAGTGGTTCAATTAGCGAATCAACATCTGGATCAATCAGTGAATCAACAAGTGGTTCAATTAGCGAATCAACATCTGGATCAATCAGTGAATCGACAAGCGGTTCAATTAGTGAGTCAACAAGTGGTTCAATCAGTGAATCAACATCTGGATCAATCAGTGAGTCAACATCTGGTTCAGTGAGTGAGTCAACAAGTGGATCAATCAGTGAGTCGACATCTGGTTCAGTGAGTGAATCAACAAGTGGATCAATCAGTGAATCGACAAGCGGTTCAATCAGTGAGTCAACATCTGGCTCAGTGAGTGAGTCGACATCTGGTTCAGTGAGTGAATCAACAAGCGGTTCAATCAGCGAATCAACATCTGGCTCAATCAGTGAGTCGACAAGCGGTTCAATGAGTGAGTCAACGAGCGGTTCAATCAGCGAATCAACAGCTGGATCAATCAGTGAATCAACAAGTGGTTCAATTAGCGAATCGACAAGCGGTTCAATTAGTGAGTCGACAAGTGGATCAATTAGTGAATCAACAAGCGGTTCAGTGAGTGAGTCGACATCTATCAGTGAATCAACAAGTGGTTCAGTGAGTGAGTCAACAAGTGGTTCAGTGAGTGAATCGACAAGCGGTTCAATTAGCGAATCAACATCTGGATCAATCAGTGAGTCAACATCTGGTTCAGTGAGTGAGTCAACAAGTGGATCAATCAGTGAGTCGACATCTGGCTCAATCAGTGAGTCAACAAGCGGTTCAATTAGCGAGTCAACATCTGGTTCAGTGAGTGAATCAACAAGCGGTTCAATTAGCGAGTCAACATCTGGCTCAATCAGCGAATCAACAAGTGGCTCAATTAGTGAGTCAACATCTGGTTCAGTGAGCGAGTCAACATCTGGCTCAATCAGTGAGTCAACAAGCGGTTCAATTAGCGAGTCAACATCTGGTTCAGTGAGTGAATCAACAAGCGGTTCAATTAGCGAGTCAACAAGCGGTTCAATTAGCGAGTCAACAAGCGGTTCAATTAGCGAGTCAACAAGCGGTTCAATCAGTGAATCAACAAGCGGTTCAATTAGTGAGTCAACATCTGGTTCAGTGAGCGAGTCAACATCTGGCTCAATCAGTGAGTCAACAAGCGGTTCAATTAGCGAGTCAACATCTGGTTCAGTGAGTGAATCAACAAGCGGTTCAATCAGTGAATCAACATCTGGTTCAGTGAGTGAATCAACAAGCGGTTCAATTAGCGAGTCAACATCTGGCTCAATCAGCGAATCAACAAGTGGCTCAATTAGTGAGTCAACATCTGGTTCAGTGAGTGAATCAACAAGCGGTTCAATTAGCGAGTCAACATCTGGCTCAATCAGTGAATCAACAAGTGGATCGATTAGTGAGTCAACAAGTGGATCGATTAGTGAATCAACATCTGGCTCAGTGAGTGAATCGACAAGCGGTTCAATCAGTGAATCAACATCTGGTTCAGTGAGTGAATCAACAAGCGGTTCGATTAGTGAGTCAACAAGCGGTTCAGTGAGTGAATCAACAAGCGGTTCAGTGAGCGAATCAACATCTGGTTCAGTGAGTGAGTCGACAAGTGGTTCAGTGAGTGAGTCAACAAGCGGTTCAATCAGTGAATCAACAAGTGGATCGATTAGTGAGTCAACAAGTGGTTCGATTAGTGAATCAACATCTGGTTCAGTGAGTGAATCAACAAGCGGTTCAATTAGCGAGTCAACATCTGGCTCAATCAGCGAATCAACAAGTGGCTCAATTAGTGAGTCAACATCTGGTTCAGTGAGTGAATCAACAAGCGGTTCAATTAGCGAGTCAACAAGCGGTTCAATCAGTGAATCAACAAGTGGATCGATTAGTGAGTCAACAAGTGGTTCGATTAGTGAATCAACATCTGGCTCAGTGAGTGAATCAACAAGTGGCTCAATTAGTGAATCAACATCTGGTTCAGTGAGTGAGTCGACATCTGGCTCAATCAGTGAATCAACAAGCGGATCAGTGAGTGAATCAACAAGCGGATCAGTGAGTGAATCAACAAGTGGTTCAGTGAGTGAGTCAACAAGCGGATCAGTGAGTGAATCAACAAGTGGTTCAGTGAGTGAATCGACATCTGGTTCAATCAGTGAATCAACAAGTGGCTCAATCAGCGAGTCAACAAGTGGCTCAGTGAGTGAATCGACAAGCGGTTCAATCAGTGAATCAACATCTGGTTCAGTGAGTGAATCAACAAGCGGTTCGATTAGTGAGTCAACAAGTGGCTCAATCAGCGAGTCAACAAGTGGTTCAGTGAGTGAGTCAACATCTGGTTCAATGAGTGAATCAACAAGCGGATCAGTGAGTGAATCAACAAGCGGATCAGTGAGTGAGTCAACAAGCGGATCAGTGAGTGAGTCAACAAGCGGATCAGTGAGTGAGTCAACAAGCGGTTCAGTGAGCGAATCAACATCTGGTTCAGTGAGTGAGTCGACAAGTGGTTCAGTGAGTGAATCAACAAGCGGTTCAATCAGTGAATCAACAAGTGGATCAATCAGCGAGTCAACAAGTGGCTCAGTGAGTGAATCGACAAGCGGTTCAATCAGTGAATCAACATCTGGTTCAGTGAGTGAATCAACAAGCGGTTCAGTGAGTGAGTCAACAAGCGGATCAGTGAGCGAATCAACATCTGGTTCAGTGAGTGAGTCGACAAGTGGTTCAGTGAGTGAGTCGACATCTGGTTCAATCAGTGAGTCAACAAGTGGATCAGTGAGTGAATCAACAAGCGGTTCAATTAGCGAGTCAACATCTGGCTCAATCAGCGAATCAACAAGTGGCTCAATTAGTGAGTCAACATCTGGTTCAGTGAGTGAGTCGACAAGTGGTTCAGTGAGTGAGTCGACAAGTGGTTCAGTGAGTGAGTCAACATCTGGCTCAATCAGTGAATCAACAAGTGGTTCGATTAGTGAATCAACAAGTGGCTCAGTGAGTGAGTCGACATCTGGTTCAATCAGCGAATCGACAAGCGGTTCAATCAGTGAGTCAACAAGTGGATCAGTGAGTGAGTCAACAAGCGGTTCGATTAGTGAATCAACGAGTGGTTCGATTAGTGAATCAACAAGTGGATCAGTGAGTGAGTCAACAAGTGGATCAATCAGTGAATCAACAAGCGGCTCGATTAGTGAATCAACAAGCGGCTCGATTAGTGAATCGACAAGCGGTTCAATCAGTGAATCAACAAGTGGATCAGTGAGTGAATCAACAAGTGGCTCAATCAGCGAGTCAACAAGCGGTTCGATCAGTGAATCAACAAGTGGTTCAATCAGTGAGTCAACAAGTGGCTCAGTGAGTGAGTCAACATCTGGTTCAATCAGTGAGTCAACAAGCGGTTCGATCAGTGAATCAACAAGTGGTTCAGTGAGCGAGTCAACATCTGGTTCAGTGAGTGAATCAACAAGTGGCTCAATGAGTGAATCGACATCTGGCTCAGTGAGTGAATCAACAAGTGGCTCAATCAGCGAGTCAACATCTGGTTCGACCAGTGAGTCAACAAGTGGCTCAGTGAGTGAGTCGACAAGTGGTTCAATCAGTGAGTCAACAAACGGTTCGATCAGTGAATCAACAAGTGGCTCAGTGAGTGAGTCAACGTCTGGTTCAATCAGTGAATCAACAAGTGGCTCAGTGAGTGAGTCGACATCTGGTTCAATCAGTGAATCAACAAGTGGTTCGATTAGTGAATCAACAAGTGGCTCAGTGAGTGAGTCAACATCTGGTTCAATCAGTGAATCAACAAGTGGCTCAGTGAGTGAGTCGACATCTGGTTCAATCAGCGAATCAACAAGTGGATCAATCAGTGAGTCAACAAGCGGTTCAATCAGTGAATCAACATCTGGTTCAATGAGTGAGTCGACATCTGGTTCAATCAGTGAATCAACATCTGGATCAATCAGTGAATCGACAAGCGGTTCAATGAGTGAGTCAACATCTGGTTCAGTGAGTGAATCAACAAGCGGTTCAATTAGCGAATCAACATCTGGCTCAATCAGTGAGTCGACATCAATCAGTGAATCGACAAGCGGTTCAATGAGTGAGTCAACAAGTGGCTCAGTGAATGAGTCGACATCTGGTTCAATCAGTGAATCAACATCTGGTTCAGTGAGTGAGTCGACATCAATCAGTGAATCGACAAGCGGTTCAGTGAGTGAGTCAACAAGCGGCTCAGTGAGTGAGTCGACATCTGGTTCAGTGAGTGAATCGACAAGCGGTTCAATGAGTGAATCAACAAGTGGCTCAGTAAGTGAATCTATTTCTAACAAAGACAGTTCTATAGGAGTTAATGAAAAAGAAAAACCTTCAGAGGATATACTTCCATTTACTGGAGAAAGTAATAACACGATAATATCTGGAATTGCTTCATTGTTAGTCGGTTTAGGATTACTCAAGAAAAAGAAAAAAAATAATGATGATGCTGAAAGATCATAAAAAGTTAATTAAAAATACAAACACGCTATTTTAATACTGTGTGTTTGTATTTTAATTTTATATAAGTAATAATTATAATGAATTTTGAAATAAAATGACGATCGTAGAGGTTTTCGTGATGACTAATGACTATATTGAAGTAAGCGAACGGAAAGTTGTACTTAGACGATTATTGTTTACTTGTTTTATATTAGCTATTTTTATTTTTGGGAATAGAGTTGTGCTGCTAGATTCTCCTGGGATTGATACGATGGATGAATTATTCAAAATGAATGCTGCAAATTTTGGAGCGAGTTATGATATTATTAATGTTTTTTCACTGGGGTTAGGGCCATGGCTCACTGCAATGATCTTTACAAGCTTATATTATTATAAATTCCCTAAAAAAATAATGAAAATGACACGATTTGAAAGAAGTATTAGAGAAAAGATGTTAGCCTTATTACTTTCTATTATTCAAGCAATATTTTTAGTTAGACAAGCATATGCTGAACAACCTGATCAAAATTACGACCAGTGGCTGGTCATTTTAATTTTGGTTACAGGCTCTATGATGCTTATATGGTTTGCTGATTTAAATGCAATATATGGAATTGCTGGGGCAATGCCTATTGTTTTTATTAGCATTATTAAAAGTTTTATTAGGCAGTCGTCAACATTAATTGAGATGCCGTGGGTCGTCTTGCTCGTAGCATTTATCAGTATTTTAATGGCAATTGTGATATTACTCATATTGGAACTATCAGAATATAGACTACAGTATGAAGATATAATGACGGTTTCTGAGCCGTATCAAAAACCTTTTGTAGCATGGAAACTAAATCCTTCGGGGAGCCTATCAATTATGATTGCAATTAGTTTGTTTCTAGTTTTAAGATATGTTTTAGACTTTATTGTTAAGGTTTTAAATGGTCAATCTGATGTGAGCTCAATAATTTTTAGTTTTACTAATCCGATAGGGATTTTTACTTTTATTATTATGTTATTTTTATTCAACTATTGGTTATCCATATTTATGTTAAACCCGAAAATGAAAGCTGAAATGTTCGAAAAAAGTGGAAACTATTTTCATTATATAAGACCTGGTAAAGATACTGAAAAATTCATTATGCAAAAAGCACGTATTATTAGTCTTGTGGGTGCTTCAGTTGTAACATTAATTATCGGAATTCCATTGTTTATGACATTATTATACCCTAAAGTTTCTGTTGAAGTTTATTTAGCCATTCAAGTCATAATGATAGTTTACATTGGTTTGAATATGAATGAGACCGTAAGAACTATGTTGTACTTTGATAAATATGAAGGTTTCTTTAAAAAATATTGGTAGGGGATTATATGAAATATTTTGTTCCAGCTTGGTATATTGATAAAAAATGGTGGCGAAGTCATGCTAGGCCGTATTATGACAATGTCTATTCTAAAAGTGAATTTGATGATATGGTCAGTTTAATGGGGATGTATTTTCGAAATAATAGTAAATTTAAAATGCTAATTCTTAATCATTTCCCAGATTTACGTACTTTTTTACATCGAAATCAACTGTTTGAGTGCTCATATTGGTCAGTGTTTGATGAGATTCAATTAATTCAAGCAAAAGAGCCCAATCCAATTAATATAAATGATTTAAATTGGCCGGAGAATACAACTTTTATATATACACCATATGTAGTGAGATGTATTATATCTAGTTCCGAGTTTGAAACCATTCATTTCTCACCAATAGGTTATATTGTATGGATTGATCGTTATTTAGATAATCAACGGGTATACCGTTCAGTATATGATGACAGAGGGTTTGTTTCTCAAAGGCAATATTATGGAGAAGATGAGTATATTGAGTATTTAACTGAGACTGGAGAGGTCATATTAACTGAAAAAATTGAATCAAATGATGTTTATGTAGCCCAGAAATTTATTCATCGTTTTGACTATAGTCATTATTCATCCATGGTTGAGGTGATAAAAGAATACCTCTCTAAATATGTTAATAAAGAGTATAAAATGATTGTAGCAAGTGATATAAATCATAATGATATTTTGAACTCTTTGATGATGTCATGTAATTTAACTTATTCTATTTTTGATCAAAGAAATAGTCATAATTTACTAGAGACTATTCCAACAATGGAACATGCGAATCATTGGGTTGTTGATTTGAAGAAAAATGAAAGTAAACTCAAAAGTAAACATCGAGACTTAATGAGAATAACACCTTTTAATACTCAATCAATCATTAGTTTAAGCAATCAATTATATACAACACATATAGGATTAAATATAGATGATTTAGAACAAAATAGATTACTTTTTATAATTGATTTGTTATTTGAATTTATACGCGAACATGATGATATGAAAGTACAATTAATGACAAGAAATAGCAAAAGTAATTTTAATTATTTAAATGATAAAATCAATAAAATCAATCAGTATTTCATTGAATTAGAAGATGATAATGAGTTATTAACAAATGAAATGAGAGAAAAAAAGAAAGCGATTGAAGTGATTTCATTACCTTTTGAAGTTGATGTCATTCAGTGTATAAAAAAATTAAGATTGATGATAGACCTAAAAGATGAACCTGATTTATTTTTACAAATTTGTGCTATTAGTGCGGGCATTCCTCAAATAAACAATAGTGAGACTGATTATGTTGTACAGCGCATGAATGGATTAATTGTAGAACATGATGAGCAGTTGACAGATGCGTTGAAATACTATTTAACAGTGTTGAAACATTGGAATGTTTCAAGAGCTTTTACATTTGAACTGGTGAAACATTTTTCATCGGAAAGAATTATTGAGAAATTAGATTCATTTATAGAAGGTGCGTATTATGAAGAAAATCTTTAAAGTTTTACAAATAGGTCATACTAGTTATCAATCTTACTTTGAAGATCAATCTAAATATTATTGGCTATTTGTTAAAGCTGAGACATTAGTTTCGGAAGATTTAATTTCAAATATACAGCCTTTTTTGAAAAAAGCTAAAGCCTTTGACTTAATACTTATAGAAAATCACCTTAATGATGAAATTTTTAAAGTGATAAAAAACCTCATTAAACCTTATAACACTTATGTTCATAATGATTATTGGAATGACTATAAAGATTTACAATTGACATATGACATGTTTATCCGAAGCATTGAATACAATGGATTTGATGAATATATAGAGAAAATTAAGTCCATTGCATATGTTGGACAATATGGAGATAAAATACACCCGAAAGGATTAATCGTCAATAAAAATTTCCAAGGAAATGTTCAATATTTTGGGAATAAAGAGGTTATATTAGAAGGTAATTTTGGCGATGAATTAACTCAAGTAGCAACATGGAGATATAATATATTTTATGAGAAAGACCGTGTTTTAGAAATATGGCCTGAAATCAAAATCGAAGGCGATTTGGAAGTCTATTTACATTTTTATTATATATCAGGAGGGTCTATTGACAGTATTGAGTATGATTTCAAAGTTCTGTTAAATGACCTGAATGAACCTTTGAGGTTTGAAAGACAAGACCATGAAGCTTATTTTGCATTATCATTAGAAGTTGTCGGTCAAGGTAAAGTATCTGTTGGTCCTATTCATAGACGTTGGAGTAGATTGGAATTTGGCGAATTTCTATTAGGAGGAAAGCGGCATCATGATTCAAGAGGAGAAGAGTTTATTTCATACTTTCATCCTGGTGACTTAAAACCACCACTCAATGTATACTTTAGTGGTTATCGATCTGCAGAAGGTTTTGAAGGTTACTTTTTAATGAATTTATTCAAAGCCCCCTTTTTACTCATAGCAGATCCTAGATTAGAAGGCGGGTCATTTTATTTAGGATCAGAGGAATATGAACAAACGATAATAAATACAATTCGTAACACTTTAAATCATTTAGGATTTAAAGAGAATGAAGTTATTTTATCTGGATTATCGATGGGTTCATTTGGAGCGTTATACTATGGAGCACAACTCAAGCCAGCAGCTATTATCGCTGGTAAGCCTTTAATTAATATAGGTACTGTAGCGGAGAATATGAAGATTTTGAGGCCAAATGATTTCGGGACAGCAAATGATATATTACTCAGTTTGACAGGTGGGATGTCTGTTAATCATATAGAACAATTGAACGACAGATTTTGGAACGTGTTGGAACAATCAGATTTAAAATATACGACGATTGCGATATCATATATGATCAATGATGATTATGATTTATACGCTTTTGATAATTTACTAAATTTATTATCAAGTAGACAAATAAAAGTCATTAGTCGTGGGATTGCCGGCCGTCATAATGATGATTCTTCAACGATAAACCAGTGGTTTATTCACTTTTACAATATAATGTTAGAAACTAAATTTGGGAGACAACCTTATGATCGATAATAAATACATTGTGAATTGGGACTCAATAGATAAAAATACATTTATGTATGGATCTTGTATAGAGTTTGATAAAGGTGTAATGTTTGAAAACTTGTTGATGCCTTCAGGTACCGTCATTCATGAATGGTTTATGACCTCTCAATACTTTAGTACGAGATTAGTGCCTTCTTTACCTATATTAAAAAGAGGATATCATTACAAATTAGAGATCAAGGTAGAGTCAACTCCTAAAAATAGTGTTTATTTGAAAATTAAGTTTTATAGAAGGTATAAATCGATTATTGATTCTATGACGGTGACAACGGATGATTTCTCTTTTATATATCCAGAAGATGCTTATGAATATAGTATTGAACTTTTAAGTGCTTCAGTAGAAAGGTTTTATTTTGAGTATATGACCATTACAGAAATGAGGCATTCATCATGAAAAAAATAATTCAGGATCAAATTAATTATTGGCGGCTTGAAAAATTAAAAAGAACCTTAAATAAGGTAATTCATTATTCTAATCTATTTCAAAAATTAGAAGATAATGAACTACAAGATAAGACTTTTGAATTTAAGAAAAGAATTTTAGCTGGAGAAACATTAGAGGACATTCTTCCTGAAGCGTATGCTGTATGTAGAGTTGCAGCTTATCGTGTAATCGGCTTATACCCAAAAGAAGTTCAAATACTAGGTGCGATAGCAATGTATAGTGGTAATATTGCAGAAATGCAAACAGGTGAAGGTAAAACGTTAACTGCTACAATGCCGTTGTATTTGAAAGCATTGAAATCAAAAGGCAATTTTTTAGTTACGACTAATAGTTATTTAGCTAAACGTGATTATGAAGAAATGAGTCCTTTATATGAGTATCTAGGGTTGAATTCGACGTTAGGATTTGTTGATATACCGGGTTATGAATATAGAGATGGTGAAAAACAAGAAATTTATAAAGCTGATATAATCTATACGACAAATGGTATTTTAGGCTTTGATTATTTGATAGATAACTTAGCTGATCATCAAAATAAAAAATTTATTGATGAGTTAAATTATGCTTTAGTTGATGAAATAGATTCAATTATTTTAGATGCGGCTCAGACACCTTTAGTGATTTCAGGCTCTCCACGTGTCCAATCAAATCTTTATCAAAATGTGAAAGAATTTATCGATACATTAACGACGAGCCATTATTATCATAATGAAGATCAAAATGAAATTTACTTAAGTGAAAGTGGTATGAACAAAGCAGAACATTATTTTAAAGTTGAAGATTTGTATGCACCAAAACATTTTGATTTAGTGAGAGTTATTAACCTGTCATTACGTGCTAAATATTTATTTGAATTTAATATGGATTATTTTGTTAAAGATGGAGAAGTCATTCTGATAGATCGAAACACTGGACGTATGTTGACTGGAACAAAACTTCAATCTGGGTTACATCAAGCACTTGAAACGAAAGAGTCTGTCAAAATTACACCTGATTTAAGTGCGATGGCGACGATTACTTTTCAAAATTTATTCATGCAATTTAAAGCGTTTTCGGGAATGTCTGCCACCGCAAAACTTGGAGAAAGAGAATTTTCGGACTTATATTCAAAAGTAGTGATTCAGATTCCTACGGATCAAACAGTCATCAGGACGGATTTAGATGATAAAGTATTATTGGATAAAGTATCTAAAAATACTGAAATTATTAAAGATGTTGAACAAATTCATGCAGAAGGCCGACCTATTTTATTAATTACTAGAACTGCTGAAGCGGCAGAATATTATTCAGAATCGTTATTCAAAAAAAACATACCTAATAATTTGTTGATTGCACAAAATGTTGCTAAAGAAGCTCAAATCATTAAAGAAGCTGGTCAATTTAAAGCAGTGACTGTAGCAACGAGTATGGCAGGACGTGGAACAGATATTAAATTAGATAAAAAATCATTGGAATTAGGTGGGCTTTATGTTGTCATCAATGAGCATATGGAGAATTCTAGGTTGGATCGACAACTGAGAGGTCGATCTGGTCGTCAAGGTGATCCTGGAACAACTCAAATATATATTTCATTAGATGACTATATTGTTAAACGCTACAGTGATGATGCATTATTAAGTCGTCAGCAAAATCTTGTAGACTCACGAGATCAAATAGAAGGTAGTAAACTTTTAAGTCGTAAAATAAAGCGACTTGTAAAAAAGGCTCAGCTTGTATCAGAAGAACAAGCAATGACAGCTAGAGAGATGTCGAATGAATATGAAAAAAGCATTAGTATGCAGAGAAAGTATGTGTATCAAGAACGTGACCGCATTTTGAATTCAAGTAACTTTAATCAATTTAACATTGATGAGATCGCTAAAGATGTTTTTAAACGATTTGTATACTCTAATGTAGAATTGTCATCACAAGATGTTTTAAATTATATTTATAAAACGATTAGCTTCCAATATAATAGTACGATCAGCCGAGACGTTTTACGTAATCAAGACAATACGATTCAATTTTTAATGGAATTATTTCATGAAAGAGTTCATGAAAATAAAAAAATTATTAAAAATGACTTAATGTATCAAGAGTACATACAAAAATCAATATTAAAAGCGGTGGATACAGTATGGATTCGTCAAGTGGACCAATTATCACAACTTAAATCAAGTGTTAGCAACCGAAATGGACATCGTAATGCTGTGAGTGAGTATCACCGTGTAGCATTAGAGTCATACGCGAAAATGAGGCTAAAAGTGTATGAACAAATTGTAAAAAATATATGTTTAAGTATTATTGCTTTTGATCATAAAAAAAACATGATAATTCATTTTCCATAATAATAAGGGGTGTTAAAATGATCTATCACTTGAATTTTGGTATAGGATGGGCTAGTAGTGGCGTAGAATATGCTCAAAAATATAGAGCGGAAATCCTCCGTCAAATAGATATTCAAAATAAATTTGTATATTTAGATTTTATGTCAAATGAAAATATACAGACGCTAACATCGAACATTGGATTTAAAGATGATGAGGTCATTTGGCTATATCAATACTTTACTGATATTGACATTCATCCGACAACTTATCATATTGATGATTTAGTCAACTCTATTCAAGATTCTATTATTAGAACAGAACAAGTCGGTAAAATTAAATTACTTGTATTACCAGGGCAAGATAACTATGTAAGATGTTATATGCATAATACTGAAGAAGGCACTGTTGATCGAGCGGAATTTGTGTCTAATGGTAAGTTAATTCGAAAAGATTATTTTAATTATACTCGTTTATTCAGTGAGTATTATGCACCGAAAGCAAATAAACCAGAATTATATTTGCGACATTTCTATCAAGAGGATGGGCGTATTGCATATAGTGAATATATTAATGGATCAGATAGTATGTTTTTTATAAATGAAGTGAAGCTGTACTCTAAAGCTGAATTCGTTGCTTATTTTATTCAACAATTGAATTTATCCCATAAAGATATTGTGATTATAGATCGTTCAACCAATATTGGCCAGGCAGTATTGCAAAATAAAAATGATGCTAAAGTTGGTGTTGTAATTCATGCTGAGCATTTTAGTGATCATTTCACAGATGCAGAACATATTTTATGGAATAATTTTTATGATTACGTTTTTACAGAAGCGAAACATATTGATTTTTACATCACTGCAACCGATGCTCAAAATAAACTATTGAAACAACAATTCGAACAATACAAAAATCTTCACCCAAAAATTTATACGATTCCTGTAGGAAGCATTGATCAACTCATCAAACCTAAATCACGAAAACGATATAGTCTTATTTCAGCATCAAGGCTTGCGAGCGAAAAACATATAGACTTAATTGCTAAAGCAGTTATTAAAGCTAAAAAAGAACTTCCAGATTTAACACTGGATATTTATGGTGAAGGTGGCGAAAAAGAAAAACTTTCGCAGATTATCGTTGACCATGATGCACAAGAATATATTAAGATGAAAGGTCATGTCGACTTGAAGACTGTTTATTCAAATTATGAGTTATTTTTATCTGCATCCCAAAGTGAAGGTTTTGGTTTAACTTTAATGGAAGCAGTTGGATCGGGACTAGGAATGATTGGTTTTGATGTTAATTATGGGACTAAGACATTTATAGAACACGAAGGAAATGGGTTTTTAATACCATTACAACTAGACCAAATTGCAAACGATGAGATGATTAATATTTACGCAAAAAAAATTGTTGATTTCTATAAATCTCTTGATTATAAAGATGTAGAATTAAATTCGTACTCTATCGCAAAAGAGTTTAGGACAGAAATTCTAACTAAAAAATGGAAGACGTTGATCGAAGAGGTGCAAAATGATTAATCTATTTGAAACATTTGATGCAAATACAAAAAAAATTTACCAGTCAATGAAGCGATCGGGAATAAACCATCCGACGGTTGTCATTGAGGATGACGGTTTTTTGCCAGAAGGCGTGCTTAGCCCTTATCAATTTTTTACAGAATTTAAAACAAACACTAAAGATAAACCACTTTATTTTAATGAAGTGAATAAGCCTTTATATTGGGAAATCGATGGGAATAATCACGAAGCTCAGATTAAAGATATGGGAAATGTAAAGGCCCATATTAAGTATAAAAAAAATTACAAACATCGAATTGTACAATCAATCGAGTGGCTTGATCAAAACGGGCAAGTCCGAGCAATAGAATTTTATAATCAATTTGGAGTTCATTACAAGACAAAAGTATTTGGTGGATCAAATGAAAGCATATTGACGACTTATTTTAACCGTGACCATCAACCAATTATTTATGAAAATCATGTGACAAATGATTATATCATTAAATATAAAGGGAAGGAGCATTTCTTCTCCGATAAAACACAATATATAATTTTCTACTTGAAGAATGCGTTTGAACGATTAGATAGTTTTGTCATCAACTCATTATCATTTCCATTTATTGCAGTATATCAATTAGGTGTGAAGGGTAAAGACTATTTGATTTGGCAAGAAAATACAGAGAGTCAAGTTCCAGGAAATATGTTAGCAATGCTATCTTCTGATACAAGAAATTTTGATATTATTGTACCGGATAGTGATGAATATATGAATTTAACGTCACTATTACCTCATGAGGATCGAATCCATCATGGTGGCTATGTCTATCAATATTTGAAAGAGCCAATGCATAATCATCATATATTAATTGTTACAAACTCAGATCAACTTCATGATATTGATACAATAGCTAAAGCATTACCAAATCATTATATACATATCGCAGCTATCACTGAAATGTCATCAAAATTATTAAGTAAAGGCGAATATGACAATATTAGATTGTATCCAAGTATTAAGCGAAGTACTCTTGTCGAGCTGTATAAAATTTGTAGCATATATTTAGACATTCACTATGGAAGCGAGGTTTTAGATTCTGTGAAAGGTGCTTTTGATTATAATATGCTAATTATCGGATTTGAACATACTGCGCATAATAAAATTTATACTGAAAAGCAGTTTTTAGCAGCAGAAAATGATACAGAGTATTTAATAGAACTTATATTAAATACTAAAGAAAGTGAAAAATTTTATCATATGATGGCACGGCAAAAGAAGCATGGTAATGAAATTAGTGAAGCAGAGTTTGCAAAACAGTTTAATTTATTAAAGAAATAATATACTAATGAAGCCGAAGTTCCTTTGTAGGAACTTCGGCTTCTATTGTATTAATGATTGTTGTTTCACGTGTAACTAAATGTTTGAATCATCTTGTTTAACTTTAGGATCAACAAACTTCATACGAATATATGCAAGTGCTAAACTAGCAAGTGAAATCACGACAAATATGACAATATAGGCTAAGATTGTTTTTGTTAGACCTTCAAGGTGCAACATTTCAGTCATTACATAGCTACTGCCCATAATGAGACTGGTAGCAATGGCAATGGTAACGAGTAAAGAAAAGATCATAATAATAATTCCACTCAGTTTGAGTGATTTGAAGTATTGGATTGAACTTTCATCGATGACGAATAACAGTAAAGAAAACATGAGTAACCAAACAGGTATATCTTTAAACCCATTCATGAATGTGATGATTAGAAATGCAATGATACCTAAAGTTCCAAGTGTTAAGAAAATTTTTCTCATTGAATTGCTCCTCTTTGCGTTTGTTAACTGTATTTTATCATATGATGTTACACTTAAAATAGAAGAGGTGATTTAAATGGATAAGCAATTCCCAATCGGCAAGTTAAATGTACCATCAGTTATTTCGATGAAAGATGTTGAAGTTGCGATGGATGAAGTTGAGGAATATGTGCATCAGTTGAATCGAGTGATTGATGGGATATCTAATGAAGACTTCAACAGAACATATCGTGAAGGCGCATGGAATGTACGTCAATTGATTCATCATATTGCAGATTCACAAGTCAATATGTATGTTAGATTGAAGATGGCATTGACGGATAGTGGTGTCGTGATTGCAGAATTTGATCAAAATCAATGGATAGAACACGTAGATAATGAAATGGATGTTGACGTTTCGATACAAGCATTAGATGGATTGAATCAACGCATTGCGACACTAGGTCGTGAATTATCAGATGAAGATTTGGAACAATATTTTATGTTAAATGGTGAGAAGGTCACAGTATTCGAGCAATTGTTGAAGTTGTCATGGCATCCTCGCCATCATTTAGCACATATTGAAATTGCGTTAGGTCAATAAAGTTTAGTCGTCAGGTTTTGGGTGAGAATGAGCAAACCTGATGATAAAATAGCAAATAGTCGTCAGGTTTTGGGTGAGAATGAGTAAACCTGACGATAAAAACCTATCCATTAAGTATGGATAGGTTTCTTTAAGTTATTCAGCAAGTTCTTTTTCGATGGCTTCAATTTCATCTTCATCTAAGTCGACGATGATTTCACCGTCTTTTGTATCTTCTTTTAATGCGTCTTGAGCTTCTTTAGAATGGTATAAATCAGCTACTTTGTTGTATACTTCGTTGTCTTTTTCACTTTCTTTGACTGCGATAAAGTTGATATAAGGTTTCGTTGCTTCTCCCTCAGAATCTTCTAAGAAAATAGGATCATCTTTCGGGTTAAGGCCTGCTTTTACAGCAACACCGTTATTGATGATTGATAAATCTACATCAGATAGTGCACGAGCTGTTTGTTGAGCGTCAACTGCTTTAATTTCTAAGTTCTTCTTATTCTCTTTAATATCTTTAGGTGATCCAGTTAAACCGAAGTCTTCGTTCAATTTAAGTAATCCTACTTTTTCTAACAACTTTAATGCGCGTGCTTGGTTCGATACGTCATTTGGGATGATCACTTTAGCACCGTCTTTGACGTCTTTAATATCTTCGATTTTTTCAGAATAAATACCGAGTGGTGCTAAAACAGTTGTACGGATTGGCTTAATTTCAACACCTTCATGTGCTTTTTCAAATTCATTTAAGAAAGCAAAGTGTTGGAATGCATTCATATCGATATCACCATCATTGAGTGCAGTATTAGGTACGTTATAGTCAGAAAATGCCTTCAATTCAACATTTATACCTTCTTCCTTAGCGAGTTCTTGAACTTTCTTCCAAGCTACACTATCATTTGATGTAATACCGATTGTGACATTTTTCTTATCTTCTTTTTGTTCGTTTGATCCACATGCAGATAGAAATAAAATAGCTGATAGTAAAGTAAGAATCATTTTTTTCATTATAAATTCCTCCGAGTCATATTAATTTTTTCGAACTTTTCGTGCTAAATAGTTACCGATGGGTTGGATAATTTGGACTAAGACAACTAAGATGACAACCGTAATAAGGATTGCGATATTATCGAATCGCTGGTAGCCATAGACAAGTGCTAGATCACCGATTCCGCCTCCGCCTACAGCACCTGCCATGGCTGTAGCTCCGATTAAACCGATAATTGCGGTTGTAATGGTTAAAATTAATGATCCGAATGACTCTGGTAATAGAAAGTGACGGATGATTTGAAATGGTGTTGCGCCCATTGCTTCGGCGGCCTCGATAATTCCATCACCAACTTCGAGCAGTGAATTTTCTATGAGTCGTGCTAAATAGGGTGCCACGTATATTGTGAGTGGCACGATAGCAGCGGTTGTACCTATTGAAGTTCCGGCGATGAGCTTTGTTAAAGGAACGATTGCAATGAGTAATATAATAAATGGAATTGAACGTAAAATATTGATGATTGGATTAATCAAATGATATATGAAGGGGTTTTCCCATATTCCATTTTTTCTTGTAATGACGAGCAATATACCGAGTGGGAGTCCGATGAGAGTCCCAAAGATTAACGACATCGTTACCATATGCAACGTTTCATATAGTGCTTGTATGAGTTGAGCACTATCTAATGAAGAACCAAACATTAAGCAACCTCCTCATAAATGATATTGTGTGATGAGAAATAATCATGAACCGATTGTATTTGCTGATCTGAACCTTGAACATTAAGCCACAAATAACATACTGTATCCTCTTGGATTTCTGCCATAAATGCATGAATGATTGACACATTGAGCTGCAGCGTTTGAATTAAATGCTCGATAAAAGGAACGTCTAATTGATGGGTATCGACAAAGAGTTTAAATAAGTGGCGATCTGTTGATTGCTTTATCGATTGTTGCATCATCGTCGTCGGTGAAGTTTTAATCACTGTAGATACAAACCGTTTTGCTGTATCCGTTCTAGGTTGACTAAACACTTGCTTGACTGATCCGTGTTCAATGAGTTCACCATTTTCCATCACGGCAACTTTATCGCATATTTGTTGAATGACACTCATTTCATGAGTAATGATTAGAATGGTAATGTCGAATTCATTATTGACTTTCTTTAACAGCGATAAAATTTGCTCTGTAGTTGCTGGGTCTAGTGCACTTGTTGCTTCATCACATAACAAAATTTTCGGTCGTGTAATGAGTGCGCGTGCAATTGCAACGCGTTGTTTTTGACCACCTGACAGTTCTTTCGGGTATTGTTTTGCTTTATCTCCGATACCAACGAACTCTAACATCGCATGGACACGCTCTTTGATTTCTTCTTTAGGTGTTCCAATTAAATAGAGAGGAATCGCGACATTGTTAAAGACTGTTTTGGTCTCTAACAAATTAAAATGTTGAAAAATCATTCCAATATGTTTGCGAGCTCGTCTGAGTTCTGATTTAGAATATTGGTTTATATTTTCACCATCGACAATTACATCACCAGATGTAGTCGTCTCAAGTTGATTGACGAGTCGAATAAGTGTGCTTTTGCCGGCACCACTGTATCCAATAACCCCGTATATATCTCCTTTATTCACTTGGAAGGAGACATCTTTTAAAGCGTCAATGGATTGTCCTTTTTTAGAATAAGTTTTGTTCACATGCTTAAATTCAATCAAAGTTTGACGCCTCCTTAATGTTGTTTAATTCGTCTTTGAATTGCGCTTCAATGTGTTTGATGAACGCTTTTGATTCTCCGGTCCATATTGCACCGAAGCGAGATTGGACATATTCCCCTTTGTACCAATCTCCATCGTAATAACTGAGTGGGAATAAATGACCCGCTTCAACGTATCGCTTAATCAATTGATAGAATTGCTCATTATTACCTGGTGAAAAATAGTTAATAAATTTTTGGTAGTTAGAGTTTAATTGTTCTTTCAGTAATAACAATGCAGTTGAACCATTGACTCTGAAATTTAAGTCGATGACGTATGCGTTGTTCGATTCATCAACTAATACATCAAATCCAGCGATTCCAAAGAACCCATATTCAACGCCCTTTTTCATAATGTCATACCCGATGTCAATGATATCTTGGTCAATTGTTTCAATGCTTTCATTGCCTTTGTAAAAACCGTGATCATCGATAATTTGCTTTGCGGCACCGAGATACGTGATTTGCCCATCGTCGGTCGTTGCAAATTGTATGCAATAATTTTCTACAGGTGTGATAAATTGTTCAATAATTAATAAATCACTTTCTGTTGAACACGCTTCGATTCTCTGTTTTGCGTCGTATAAGTCTTCATCGTTATAACAAATCATCACCCCATAACCACCGGCTGTAGGACGTTCATCTCCTGGTTTAATGACGAAAGGATAGTTCCATGTTTTGAGTGTTTCTTCTAATGTATGATGTGGAATAATCAATCGCTTCGGTAAATGTTTTGGATCAACGAATTGATGAATCTTTGACTTATTGTTTAAATCAATAAATATTTGCTTGTCAATTGTATAATGCGATGGATCTAGTATTGAATCATCATGAATATACTGGAATTGAATTGTATTTTGACCGTCATGTGTCAGCTGTGTCAGTAAAGATTCATAACTTTGTCGATCTGTGAATGTGTGTACGTTTGATGGTACGGTTCTGTCGACGAGTTGATAAAGTGTTGCAAGCTTATCTGTAATGGAAGCTTCATGTACAATGACTGGAAGCTCAGCGATATGTAATTCCCTAGCAGATAAGAAGTTCAGTTGATGTTCTTCTGCGGCCAACCAAGGACTATCTTCATAAGATGGTCTTGACGAGTAGATGGTTGTAACCGGATAGGCATCTTTCATTGTGACTGTTAATTTATTCGTTAGATTCATCGTGGGCTCCTTTGAGTGCAACTTCGTGTTCTGATTTAATTCGGTTTAGTAGGTCAGCATCTTGAATGAGTCGATATCCTACTTTGGATAATATTTTAGCCCCATTGATTAGGCCTTGATCTCCCTCTTGACTGATTGCGGCTTCTCTGAATTCATCGGTATGACCTACGAGCGTAGAAGGGCCGATTTTGATATGTGGGTGAATCGTCGGAATGATATGACTAACATTACCTGTATCTGTTGAGCCGTAACGTTCTTCAACGTCATCTATTGTAATTCCGAAAGTATTCGCCGCTTCTTTATAAAGCGCATCAAGTTGTGGTGTTCTAATGAACTCGTTCACACCGTTTTGTATAAACTCGAATTTCACTGATGTATTCGTAGCGAGTGCTGCGCCTTTTGCAATTTCTTTCACTCGATCGGTCAATGCATTGAGTGTTGTTCGCTTTCTAGAACGTGTATAAAATCTAGCATGTGTTTTCTCTGGAATAATATTGGCTGCATCTCCACCATTCAATATGACCCCATGAATCAAGTCGTTTGGTGCAGTATGTTGTCTAAGTAATGATATGCCGTTGTAAAATTGGATCATTGCATCGAGTGCACTTTGTCCATCGATAGAAGGATTTGCAGCGTGCTGTGATTTACCATGGAAGAACACATCGAATACATCGACAGCGAGTGTCGGCTGAGTCAGTGAATGCTCGTGACCTGGATGAGCCATTAATGCGACATCAGCTCGATTGAATAGTCCATCGTCTGCATATTTTGCTTTGGCACTGCCGTTTGGTCCTCCTTCTTCAGCAGGCGTACCGTAAACGATGACTGAACCACCAATTGAATCAATATGTTGCTTTAAGTTAATCGCTGCCAGTACACTCGTCACACCAATAATATTATGTCCACAAGCATGACCTAAGCCTGGTAATGCATCGTATTCAGCTAAATATCCAATCGTTGGTCCATCTTTGTCAGATTTATATGACGCAATAAACCCTGTTTCATAACCTGATATATTGCGCTCAACTGTAAAGTCATGTGATTTCAAAATGGTTGTAAGTACATCAGAGGCATAATATTCCTCATTACCAATTTCAGGGTGTGCGTGAATATCATGGCTGTATCGAATAAATTCATCGCGATGAGTTTCTATAAAGTCTGTAGTATGTGTCATGAAAAATCCTCCTTAAGTAATGAATTAAATAAAAAAAGAGTCTACCTAAGAAGATAGACTCTTTAAACGTCGTATTATCTCTCAGGATTTACCTGCAGGATTTAGCACCTAATTGAATAGGTTGCTGGGTTTCATCGGGCCAGTCCCTCCACCGCTCTGGATAATTTTTTATTTAATTATTTACTAATATAAATGCATCCGTTGTATTTGTCAAACTATTTTTTAAATAAAATCAATTTAATAAATTTTGATTATAAGTAAAATAAGATTTCATGTTCACTAAATATTGCTTAAAGTTATACTCCGTTACAATCAGGTCGCGATCATAGATATAATCGTAGCATTCTCTCATTCAACCCAGTGACTGCAGCGTGTATATCGAACAATTTTACAACGCTTGAACCAATGACTTTTTGTAGCATCACTTCAATGGCATAGATGTTTTCATCATTCGTTGGATAATAAGGATTTACCGAAATACCACCAAGCGATCCAACGGTAAGACCACTATCGACCGCAAGCGACGTTTCATGTAAGACACCAATTGCCATATTGACCATATCTGTCTTAATCGAATGATGATCTCCAAATTCTATATAATCATAAGGATGAAGGTTAATCTATTCAACACAGTTCAAAGCATAATATGTGAAGTGATGACTAAAATACTTCATAATATTAAAGGATGAAATAATTATAATTTAAAGGAGTATCAACATATGAACTATAACAATATAGAAGAACTTATTAACGACCGTCATTCGGTAAAGCAATTTGACCCAAATTATAAAATTCCACATGAAGAAATGGATGAAATGATTCAGCTCGCAACGAAAGCACCATCATCAGTCAATATGCAGCCATGGCGATTTGCAGTGGTAGAATCTGATGAAGCAAAAGCTAAATTACGACCTCTCATTCGATTTAACACACCACAAAACGATACATCGAGTGCGATGATCGTGATCTTCGGTGATTTACAATGCCTTGAGAACAGTGAACATATATACAGCAGTGCCGTTGAACACGGTATGATGCCAAAAGAAGTAAAAGAAAAGAACTTACCAATCATCCAAGGGATGTATAATCAATTACCACGACAAGCGATGAGTGACATCGTCAAAATTGACAGCACACTCGCAGCGATGCAATTGATGCTTATCGCTAGGACATATGGTTATGACACGAATCCAATCGGTGGGTTTGAACATGACAAAATTGGTGAAGCGCTCGGTTATCCATTAGATCGATACGTCCCTGTACTTATAATTGCCATCGGTAAAGCCGTCAAAGAAGGCCGTCCATCATACCGTATGTCAGTTGAACGTGTAGTAAATTATTTATAGTCAAAAGATAATCTGTGTAACATCAAACGAATGACGACTGATAAGGATGCTATTTACTGTAGCTTCAACATCGAATGATTAAAAATTTAAATAGTGGATATACAAACAATAAGAATGAAATTTATTCTTTGATTTAATACATTCGTTAAGGAGGCATACAAATGAATGCAAAAGACATCGCACAAAACGTCATCAAAGAACATCGAATCGGCGTCTTATCAACGTCAAAAGACGACAAACCAAATGCACGTTATATGGTATTTTATAACGATGGATTAGAGTTATATACGAAGACAAGTGATGAAACAAATAAAGTGGATGAAATTGAAGAGAATCCAAATGTTCATGTGTTATTAGGTTATAGTGAACCGAATAAGAAAGAATATATCGAAGTACGAGGAACAGCGAAAATCGTTGACGATGAGAAGACAATTGAATGGATTAAAGACGTTCAACAGAAGACACGTATTGAAGATTCAGCTACACTTCAAGTAATCCATATCAAGCCAGAACAAATGATTGTACACAGTCCTTCATTAGATCAACCTGAGGTTGTGACGGTGTAACTTACTACATTTAAAAAAATTAAAATAAAGCCGATAGTAGAACTATCGGCTTTATTTTATTCCCACCATCGATCGTCTTTAGCGTATCTAATAGAAAGTGTTTTTCTTTCTTTTTCTTTAAATAGCCGTGACCTTTCTTCTAGCTTTATACGATCTGAGCTTAAAGTTTTCATAAATGAAACCATTAGAATGATAAAAATGATAATTAAAGGTGCTCCAGAAACGATAGATGCTGTTTGTAGCAATGTTAGAGAATCGTTACCACTAATAATTAATAAGGCTAAAGGGATAAAAGATAAGGCAAATGCCCAAAATAAACGATTAAATCGATAAGGTTCTCCGTCAATTTTCTTTTGAGTTGCTCCAGCTAGAATATAAGAACCAGAATCAAAAGTTGTAGATAAATAAATGATTGCAGTTAATACAAAAATTATAATTGCAATATTAGACATTGGTAATTGGCTAAGAATTGACATAATCGCTGCAGGACCTGATTGCTCTTTTAATACTTCTGTTACTGAAAATGTACCAGATAATTCTAACCAAAGTCCGAAATTACCTAATATCCCAAAAAATAGCGTACAACCTAAAGTTCCGTAAATAATCGTGCCAAGTATTACTTCTTTAATTGTGCGTCCTTTTGAAATTCTTGCAATAAACAATCCAACAAACGGTGAGTAAACTAACCACCATGCCCAATAGAAGACAGTCCAACTTTGTGGGAAATTAGTTTCTTCAATGTCATTATAACCACCGAACGGCTCTAGCCATGTCGCCATTCTAAAGAAGTCTCTAAATATTAACCCTAAGCTGGATAAAGTTGTTTCCATAATAAACACTGTTGGTCCAACAATAAAAACAAAGGCCAATAATATGAATGTTAACCATATATTGATATCGCTTAACTTCTTTATTCCTTTTTTAATTCCTGTATATGAACTAAATGCAAAGATAATTGTAGATAATAATAAAATTAATATTCGTAACCATAAAGCTTCACTATTTACGCCTGTTAAAACGCTGACACCTTCTGCAATCATCGGTGTCGCCAGTCCTAAAGTTGTTCCAGCACCACCAAGTAGGCCGAAAATAAATAGTACGTCTATAATTTTACCAAGCCATGAATCAGTGTATTTTCCTAATAGTGGTCTACACGCATGTGATATTCTAATGATGTTTTCGTTTTTTATAAATAATGCGTATGCAATCGGAAGTGCAGGCAATACATAAATCGACCATGCTAAAGGTCCCCAGTGAAAGATACCATAAGAAGCAGCATAATTTATAGCTTCTTCACTTCTTGGACTAATATGGAAAGGAGGACTATCATAATAGTAAGCCCATTCTATAATGCCCCAATACAATATACTTGAACCTATACCAGCACAGAATAACATGGCCGCCCAACTTAAAGTATTAAATTCAGGTTTATCATCGGAATGCCCTAGTTTAATACCGCCATATTTCCCAAACGCTAAATATAAGCAATAAATAAAGATGACTAAACCAATTGCGAGATAAGCCGTACCTAATTGATTCGTCACAAAGCCATTTAAATCCATAATAATTTCACTACTTGCCTCTTGAAATAAGATTAAAGGCAATACAACTGCTAATAAAACGATTAATGCAAGAATGAATGTTGGCCAATCCATTAATTGATATTTTTTCATGAAACCCCTCCTTTATAGTATGTTATTAACATAACAAAAGAGGTACCATTGTCAATAGAGTGTATAAATATTAAATTTAAAGAGTATATTGATTTATATAAGAAATGAGGTTAATATGTCCAATCGAAAGACAATTGAACAACTATGGGCGATACATAAGTATGAAGTGATGCTTCACTCGCAACGTCATTATAATGCAATTAGACAAGCAATGAAGTCGAATCCGACTGAACAGGATATCAGAAAATTGATTGATGAAGCGCTTGATATAGAAACCACTGAAGGGTCTCTGAAGAATACAGCGGATCATATATGGGGTTACTTTAAGAAGTGCGCAACAGAGGAAGAGAAAGCGAAATATTTAACATTGAAGGCACGATTAACAATTGACGAAGCGGATGAGATGTTGGCGATGTTGTATTCATTCAGTGTAAAATATGACGTGAACTATTTAATTCAGTCGAGTATTTTCAGAAGATATCAGTAAGTGATTAATCACTCATTTGTTTCAATACGTCCCCAAACGACACATCAAGTGCGATGATTCTAATCTTTGGTAATTTAGAATGCTATGAAAATGGTGAATGCATTTATAATGAAGTGGTACGAAATAAAATGATGCCAGAAGATATGAAGCATTCGGTTATCCACTTGATCGTTATGTGCCCGTTATGATTATTGAGATAGGTAAGAAAATGCAAGAAGCGCATGCATCTTAGCACATGCCTGTTGATAATGTAATAGATTACAAATAAAATAACCCATCTAGAACAGTTAGATTGTTCCAGATGGGTTTGTTTTATATAGACTACTTATCAAATTTATTAGAAATTTTATTCAACTGCTTCTCAGCAAATGACTTACCACCTATACCGAACGCAATAGCAAATGCCACTGCAACAGCACCTAAGATAAGCAAGAATGCAACATTGACAATGCTTTGAGCGAAGTTCATTTGATCCAATGCCATAAATACTGACATTACTATTAATAAATACTTCACAATTTCAGCAAATAATTTATTTCCTGATGATTTGAAGATAATATTTGATAAAATATTACCACCAATGATACCTAGTGCTAAAATAATAATTGATGAAATAACAAGTGGTAAATAACCGATAATAGCAGCACCAATTTCATTCAATACTGTTAAATTAATTGTATTTAACGCTTGTACAGCAAAAAATAAACCAATAATTGTCGTAACCGTCCAACCAATAGCTTGTGGAATATCAATACTATCTTTCTTATCTCCAAAGTTTACATAATGATTGAAACGACCAACATTAAATCCTTGAAGTAAATTTTTCACCAAAGTTCCTAACATCTTTGCAATGAATAAACCAATAAATAAAATAATCGCAGCAACAATTACACGAGGAGCAAAGTTTAAGATGTTGTCCATCATGCTCTTAATTGGAGCAGATACACTCTCCATCTTCAATGCATCAAACACACTTGGTAAGAATAATAAGAAGATTAAGAAGTATGCTAATTTACCTAACGTCTTAATCAACCCTTGTGATTCATTCGACTCACCATCAACAAGCCCCTTCTTCACCAACCAGTTGTCTAAGCCTAAAGCATTTAAGCCTTTCACAATCACATTCTTAACGATTGTAGCTAAGATCCATGCTAATAATAAAAATAGTAATGCACCGATTAAATTCGGAATAAAGCTTATGATATTGTTAAAAACATCCATAAAAGCAGCTTTAAATTCATACATAATATGTACCTCCTTAAAATTGTTTTACGTTAATATATACCCAAGTGGATAGTTAGTTAAACCTTATTAGAATAGAATATTTGGTATTTTGTCCACAATTTGAAAATGAACACATTTTGTTTACAATTAAAATAAAGGGTGGAGCAATCAGTATGAAAACCAAAATCACAATAAAACTCATAATATTCGTCATTATATCTGTATGTATCTCTGAATTCCTAATCATCCCATTCGTTTTCGAAGATAACGTTCATCCAATACTACGCATCATGATGGACTTAGGCTTTGCACTCATCGCATATGGTGGGTATGCCAGTGCAAGAGGAAGTAAAGAAGAATAATGAATATGAATCCAAACCCCAAGTAGACGTTCTATCTACTTGGGGTTTGTAATACATAATTATTACGGTCAAACCGTTTACTTATTATGGATATTACATACAATGAATATATAGGCTAATCAATATGTCTATGAAATAGTAGCGAATGATCAGTATGAATGAAAGGGGTGAAATGGTCATGGAAAAGTTAGACAAATCAAAAATGATTCAATCAAAAATCTTATTATATGAGGAAACTGAGGATTATCGTAAAGGATATACCGAATATCGAGGTTGCTTAATTAATGAAAATGATGACAAAGTATTCTCTTCAAAAGAAGAAGTGGATGAATTTATGGAGAAGCTTGTTGCGAACTCAAAATTTGGCAAACTAGATGTTGAATTAACTGAGGAAGAAATTAAGGAAGTTGAAGAGGCGAATAAAGGGTATTAACTGTAGATGTCTATGATGGTCATGTGTCAATAAGAAAATGTATAGAAAACAAAGGGGTGGTTTTCATGAAAAAATTAGACAATAAAAAAGCGGTGTATTCAAGGGTGTTAATCAGTCAAGAAACAAAAGATTATTTAAAAGCGTATGAGCGTTATGAAGGATACTTGATTAATCCTAATGATCCACGGGTGTTTCATTCTAAAGAAGAGGTGGATCAATTTAAACGAGATGCCGTTGAATACATCGAGTTTTCGTTAGATGACGTTGTGCTAACACCTGAAGAGATTGCTGAGATTGAACAAGCTAATCGGGAATTTGAGTGATGAGTCAGTAGAATACCCCACCGTCATAGATTGTTATGGCGATGGGGTTTAAATCATTGTGTATGATGGTATTCGTGGTGCTTAAATTGATGTGTCTTAACTTGATCCATATAATCCAGTTCGAAAGTGATAGAGAAATCTTCATTACCATAATGGATCTCTTCATATTTAATATTTTTAGGCACGCCAAAGTGCTTAGCAATCTCTTCCTTTGAAGCACCTGTCCAATCTTTTTGGTCGTATATTTCCTTCATCTCATCAAGTTTATCATTACGATCTTGTAAATTCTTATCGATAAGTAGAACCCCACGGTCGTCATTGTATTGATTCTGTATCGTCGTGTTCATGATTAAATACATTGCACCTATAAAGGCGACGAGTATGACAATATATAAGATTAAGCCAGTATGTTTATTCATATTAAACCCCTCCACCCATAGCTTGTGACAATGCATACAGCAAAAATAACATGATCCCCATCCCGATAATCCCGAGAATGAGTATAATGTTTTCGATAATGTGAAATGGTTTTTTAGTATCATTCTTATCGTTAAAATTCATAAAAATTTTGACGATACTTAAGAATATTCCTATGGGGACAAGTATAGTTAGAAATTGATAGACTGAACTCATGAAATCGTATGGGAAAACTTGAGATCCAGACATTGTTAAGTATGATTGTTCAAAATGATTCTTCATTAAGAAGAAACTTACAAGAATGATAAAAACACCAGTAATCGCTAGGATGGTATTGATTCTTTCACTGTATTTTAGAACCGATTTCAACGGTTTGTAGACGGTAAAGTAGAGTATCGGATATAACACGATCGGTAAACTGAGTATAAGAATTTGCATGAAATCACCTCGCTGGGGTTGTTTGGTTATATTATATAGGAATTGTGTAAGAGGGGGAAATGATATAGGGATACTAAAAAAGAGAAGGCCCTAACTATAAGGGATGAGAACGGATAATCGGTTTCTAAATCTAAAAATTTATCCAAAAAGAGAAGCATTTCACCAAAAAAAGGAGACGAGTATTCTGTTATTCTCTAATCACGTTGAAAAATTTGTTATAATTATTTAGACCAATGATATAAAGAGGTGACTCAATTGTCTGAACTTATGATCGAGTATTTCAATTTTGAGAAAGACTTGCCAGAGAATATCAATAATGAGAAATTACATTCATATCCTATAGTCTATATATTGAACAATGGTCAGAAGAATCCTATGGCGTACATTGGACAAACCGTTCAGGCTAGGAATCGGATGAAATCTCATTATGCGAATCCTGATCGTAGAAAATTAGATAAGGCGATTTTAATTGGTCATGAGAAGTTTAATCAGTCTGCGACGTATAATATAGAGACGAATTTAATTAATCATTTCATAGCAGATAATAAATACAAATTACAAAATAGAAGTCAATTTGCATCCCAGAAAACGCATAACTATTATGAAAAACCTTATTTTCATTCTCACGTGTTTGAAAAGATTTGGGAGGAGCTTCGTGAGAAAAAAATTGTTCAAAATAGTATCGAAGAGATTCGTAATCGTGACGTGTTTAAGCTGAGTCCGTATAAAGAATTGTCGGAGTCTCAAATGGAGTTGAAAAACGCGATTATTAAGTATTGTAATCAGCATATACACGATGATCGTAAAGCGGTATTCTTGATTAAAGGTGAAGCTGGGACGGGGAAAAGTGTTGTGTTGAGTTCGACGTTTAATACAATTCAAGATTTAGCGAATGATAAGGATAGTTTTTATTCGATGGATGATTTAGAGAATAACTTATATGGAACAGAAAATTATTTACTCGTAAATCATCAGGAAATGCTAAAGACATATGAAAGTATTTCAACAAGCTTGCCTAATTTAAAAAAGAAAAATTTCGAAAAACCTACACCATTTATTAACAAAATGCAAAAAGAAAATCGTATGGCTGATATCACGTTAGTAGATGAAGCTCATTTGTTATTAAGTCGAACGGATACATATAATAATTTCCGAGGAAATAATCAGTTAGAAGAAATCATAAAGCTTAGTAAAGTCACTGTAATTGTTTATGATGAAAAGCAGTTTTTGAAAGTAAAGAGTCATTGGTCACAAGACTTATTAAAAGGTATCGTTAAAGATTTTCATCCTAAGACATTTGAATTGAAGGATCAATTTAGAATGCAAGCGAGTCCTAAAGTTGTGAATTGGATTGATCGTTTTGTACAGAAGGAATTATGGCCTATTCCTGAAAGTGAAGAAAACTTTGAGATTAGAGTGTTTGATGATGCAACAGAGATGCATGAGGTCATTGTTGAACGGAGTAAGTCACATGGTTTAAGTCGCGTTGTATCAACTTTTGATTATGTCCATAAAAAAGATGGTGCAGATTATTTCGTTGAAGAACCTGGATTTAAGAAAGTATGGAATCGTACACATTATAAGGAGACATGGGCGGAAGTGCCTGAGACGATCAATGAAGTCGGCTCTATTTATACGATTCAAGGGTTTGATTTAAACTATGTCGGTGTCATACTCGGTCCAAGCGTTACATATAATAAAGAAAAAGATGAATTAGAAATTGATACTTCTAAATATAAAGATACTGGTGCATTAGCAGGTGAGAGTGGTACTGGGGAACAGAATTTAGAAAAGGTTAAAGAGAGGATCATCTTAAACTCAATTAATGTATTGATGAAACGTGGTGTGAAAGGTCTATTCATTTATGCAAGTAATCCAGAGTTAAGAGAGAAATTAATGGAAAGGAAGATGAATAATGAATTCAGAGGTTATTAAATTAATCAATGACTTTCGTGACGCACGTGGGTGGAAGCCGTATCATAATCCTAAAGATCTAGCACTTTCGTTGAACCTTGAAGCAGCAGAATTATTAGAATGCTTCCAATGGATTGACAGTGATGAAGCAATTAAGAAAAATGAACAAGAAATTAAAGAAGAACTCGCAGATGTATTTATATATGGTATTACCTTGGCTGAAGAAATGGGACTTGATATTGAAGAAATTATTCGAATGAAAGTGGAGAAGAACGGGGAGAAGTATCCAATTAAATAAAACCTTCATACTTCCTTTACACAAAATTAATATTTAAAGTCTATACTTCTAAATAGAGTGCAAATCATAGGAGGTATATAGGGTATGAAATGGTTTAAGTTATTATTGGTATTGAGTATTGCATTAATATTGACAGCTTGTGGTTCTGCTAAAGATGTAGCAGAAGAGGGTAGCGAATCTAAAGAGGAGGCTTCTTCTGAGGAGGGTGAGCAGGTTGTTGAGTTCTATACTTCTCAACCGGATGAAGATGCGTCTAAGCTTGTTGAGGCGTTCAATGAGAAACACCCTGATATAAAAGTGAACACTTTCAGATCTGGTACTGAAGAGGTTATTGGTAAATTAAACGCTGAGAAAAAAGCGGGAGAGATTAAAGCTGATGTATTACTTGTTGCGGATAGTGTAACGTTTGAGCAGTTGAATGAAGATGAGTTATTGATGTCTTATGAATCAGAAGAAGCGGGTGAGTTACCTGAGGAATTTATCGGGACTGATAATACGTACTATGGTACAAAGGTGATGGCGACTGCGATTGCATATAACACGGATAATGTTAAAGAAGCACCAAAGTCATGGTCTGACTTAACCGAAGAAGATGCGAAAGACAAAGTCATTATGCCAAGCCCATTATATTCTGGAGCGGCGGCTTACAATGCTGGTGTCATTAGTCGTAACGATTTAGGTTGGGAATTCTATGAAAAATTAAAAGAAAACAACACTACGGTTGTTAAAGGTAATGGTGGTGCGCTTCAAGAGGTTCAGTCTGGTAATAAAGATTATGCAATGGTAGTAGACTTCATCGTTGCGCGTGCGAATCAAGAGGGTTCACCGGTAGAACTTGTATACCCTGAAGAAGGTGTTCCAGTAATTACTGAACCGATTGGAATTATGAAAGACGCGAAAAACCCTGAAGCTGCTAAAAAGTTTGTTGATTTCGTATTAAGTGAAGATGGACAAAAGCTTGCAGCTGAAATTGGTTACACACCAATTCGTAAAGGTGTAGACGCTCCTGAAGGATTAAAGACTGTTGATGAAATGGATATTATTGATGCTGACATAAAAGAATTAGTGAAAAGTCGTGAAGACGATAAAAATAAATTTAAAGATATTTTCGGTGAATAATCGTTATGAAATTAAATGAAATGATTAAAGAGCGTAACATACGCTCTTTTTTCCTATGGTTTTTTATTGTAGGAACAGTCTTTGTCTTTTTCGTCTATCCATTTATAAGAATGATCTCACTCAGTTTTATCGGTGAACACGGGATTACTTTAGAGCATTTAAAATTTATATTAAAAGACAGTAATGTCGAATCGATAGTAAATACACTCATTATCGGATGTTTAGCGACGTTGTTAAATACTGCATTAGGACTTTTATTTGCATTTATTATATCCTACACAGATGTACGTTTTAAAAAATTGATGCAAATATTTATTATACTACCTTTATTAGTCCCATCATATATGATGAGTATTTCTTGGACTGAGTTTGTAAGAAGTATCCCGTTGATTGATATAGATTTATACAGCTTAGGAGGTATCGTGTTTGTACTTGGCATTAATCATTACGCACTCGTTTATTTAATGAGTGTTCAAGTGTTTACACGAATTCCTAAATCATTAGAGCAAGCGATACAAGTCAACGGAGGCAATCGATTAGATGTACTGAAACAAGTGACGATTCCAATGGGGATGACTGGAATCATTGGTGGAATGATGATTGCAGCGTTATCAAATATTGATAATTTCGGTGTCCCAGCCTTTCTTGGGATTCCGGGTGGTGTTGATGTACTAAGTACGTCGATTTATCAAGCGGTCATTTCATATGGAGATGACGCATTTTTACAAGGCAGTATTCTTTCATTAGCGTTAGTATGTATAACATTTTGTATTTTACTCATTCAGTGGATATTATTGAGACAGTTTAAACCGAACCCATATAGTTCAACAGATAGATCCCCGAGAATTCATTTAGGAAAGTTTAGATTGTTCATTGAAGTATTGATATGGTTATTTTTTATAATCACTTCAATCATGCCACTTGTTGCTCTAGTGAAGACCTCTTTAACTAAGACGTACGGTGCAAAATTGACAATGGATACGTTGACGTTAAAGAACTTCCAGTATATTTTATTTGAATATGATAAATCAGTGTCAGCAATTCAACATAGTGCAATGCTTGCGATTAGTGCAACAATTATATCATTCATTATAGCAATCATTCTCGGGTACATGATCGTTAGATATAACAAGTGGTACATGAGATTTACTGAAATAGGGATTGCAATACCTTATTCTTTACCAGGAACCGTTTTAAGCTTGAGTTTAATTATATTTTGGATTGAGCCAATACCTGGTGTTAAACCAGGCATATACGGCACAGTATTCATATTATTAATCGCTTATATTTTAAGATTTACGATTTTGCCATTGCGTAGTGCAATATCAACATATTCACAAATCCATATTTCCTTAGAACATGCGGCAAGTGTATCAGGGAATAATATTTTGTTAAGATTCAAAAATATCCTTTTACCATTACTCACTTCAGGTATGATTGGTGGATTACTATTAATGATGTTTACAGCTTTAACTGAGTTAACATTGAGTGCTCTTTTATGGGCAAGTGGTAGTGAGACGATAGGGGTCGTTATTTTTAGCTTTGAAAGTGCAGGTTATAAGCAATACTCTAGTGCATTTTCAGTCATTGTCATTATCTTGTTATGTCTTGGTGGGCTATTGTATCTATTATTACAATCTATGTTTAAGAGAAAGGATTTATCATAATGAAAACGGAATTAATCAATGTATCTAAACAATACGGTCAAACACAGGTGCTACATGATATCAATGTGACGATTGATCATGATGAATTTGTTGTGCTCATTGGCCCATCAGGATGTGGAAAGACAACATTATTAAAGTTAATTGCAGGCTTTGAACCGTTGAGTGATGGTGACATTATGATGGATGAACAAGTCGTTGCAAGTGTTCATAAGACGATACCACCGAATAAACGAAATCTATCGATGGTATTCCAACAATTCGCACTGTGGCCTCATATGAACGTAAGTAAGCATGTGGAATATCCTTTGAAAAATCATCAATTTACATCTAAATTGAATGATTCACAACGAAAGGAACGCATCGAACATTGCTTAAAGCTTGTAGGATTAAGTGACTTCCATAAAAGATATCCTCATGAATTGTCAGGTGGACAACAACAAAGGGTGTCCATTGCAAGAGCCATTGCTCCTAAGCCAGGCTTGCTTTTGATGGATGAGCCGCTAAGTAGTTTAGATGCACATTTAAAGAGAGACTTACGTTATCAAATAAAAGAAATATTTAATAAAGAAAGAACATCATTTTTATATGTGACACATGATCAGTCAGAAGCATTAAGTCTTGCAACGAAAGTGATTGTCATGAATGCGGGACGAATTGAACAAGTCGGAACACCTGAGGAAGTTTATAATCATCCAGTGAATTCATTTGTCGCAGAATTTGTTGGTGGACATAATTTAATCCATGGTGAATGGAATGATAATCATTTTGAAGTGAATGGAATGCACTGGCATAAGGAAGTGACGCAACACTTTAAAGAAGAAGGTATTATCCCTCTTAAGCCACATGAGTTATCGTTAAATGACAATCATGGAATTAAAGGAGAAGTTGTCAATATTTTATTCGAAGGTGGTTCCTATGAATATACGGTGGAAACTGATCAAGGAAGACTGAAAGTGATGACACACGATCATAGGTCCCAAATGAATGATATTATATATGTGAATATGAAATGATGAAATGTATGTTATAATGTACATAAATCAAATACAACCTATACACTAGGGGTGCACAATTGTGCTGAGAGGATATGTTCCGACCCTTTGAACCTGATTGATTAACACCAGCGTAGGGAAGTGGGTCTTCATACCTATACCTACGTGTATAGGTATTTTTTTATAGGAGGAGAAGTATATGTTTACTGAACGTATTTGGAAACGTGTTGAACCGATTTGGTCATCGTACTTAGAACATCCTTTCGTCAAAGGATTAGGTGACGGATCTTTAGATGAGGAGAAGTTTAAACATTGGCTGAAGCAAGATTATGTGTACTTAATTGAGTATGCCAAGTTAATGGCGATTGGGAGTAGTAAAGCGCGTGATTTGAAGACGATGGGGATGTTTAGTGAATTACTGCATGGCACTTTGTTTATGGAGATGGATTTACATCGAAAGTTTGCGCTTGAATTCGGAATTAGTGAAGAGACGTTAGAAGCAACAGATGCTGCGGCGGTGAATACAGCGTATACGAGTTATATGTTGAATCACGCTCAACGGGGTGGTCCTGAGCATGTCGTGGCGGCGTTGTTAGCGTGTGCGTGGAGTTATAATTATATCGGAAAATCTTTAGCGGAACAATCAGTGGAAGGGAATCGTTATGCTCAATGGATTGAGATGTATTCAGGCGATGATTTTACTGAATTGACGAATAGTGCCATTGAGTTAATGGATCAACTGACAGCAGGGAAACCTGAACGTGAACTCGCTGAACTTGAGGAGATCATTGTGAAGACGAGTTATTATGAATATATGTTCTGGGAGATGTGTGAAACGTTAGAAGAGTGGCCTGTTGCTAAAGGATGAAAAAAAGCCGAGGTTTATGACCTCGGCTTTTATAATGTATGGATTGTCCAATCTGTTGGATTCGTATATTCAAACCGTTTGAACCCACCTTCAGTCAGACTTTGATAAAATTCATAACGCGTTGGTTTGATCTGGACTACAGTTAAATCATCACGTGTTGAAGCATCTAGATAGTCATTGATTTGTTCGGGATATTCAAACGAAGCGATCCCTTGAATTCTCACTTGTCGACCCGTCACCGGCCAATAAAAATTCACAGCCACTTGATTGTGTTGACGAAGTTGATCAACCTTTCGACGCGCCGTTCGACTCTCGATAAAGAGAGATTCATTATGGATCGCTTTCAAAAGTACGATACGAGAATCGACGGTCCCGTCGTGTTGTGTTGATAAAACTAACGTATTCCCTTCGGTTTCTTTGTGGACCGCATCTGTTAACCACTGCTCGAAAAGGTCGAAAGGATTAGAAGGGTATTCATCAGGTAGTGTTGGGTATGAAGTTTGAGATAATCTTAATGACTTAAGTTGGTTGTTGATGAACATCGTGAGACTCCTTTTTATTTTATTATGACAGAAATCGGCACTGATTGAAATATGGTGCGCGCAAATTGGAAATATGCGCACCATAATGAAGGAATTGGTGATTTTCAAGGATATGGTGCGCGCAAATAGAAAATACGCGCACCATAATGAAGGAATTGGTGGTTTTCAAGTATATGGTGCGCGCAAACTGGAAATACGCGCACCATAATGATATTGAACATATTGTGAACAAGTCTATAAAACCATGATATCTTTTTTAATTATTTGAAAATAGGAGTACAATATAGATATATAATAAAAAGGAGTGATTTCAATGAAAAAATTAATCAAAGACCGTACTTCAGTTTTAAGTGACATGTTAGAGGGATTGAAACTAGCAAATAGTGATATTGAGATCATCGAAGACACAGTTGTTGTTCGTAAAGAGAAGAAGGCTAAAGGAGTTGCTTTAGTTTCAGGTGGTGGTAGTGGTCATGAACCTGCGCATGCAGGATATGTGGCTAAGGGAATGTTAGATGCTGCTGTGTGTGGTGAGATATTTACATCTCCAACACCTGACAAGGTGTTATCTGCGATTAAAGCAGTTGATAATGGTGATGGTGTGTTATTAATTGTTAAAAATTACGCTGGTGATGTTATGAATTTCGAAATGGCACAAGAGATGGCTGAGATGGAAGGCATTCAAGTTGAAACAGTGATTGTCCGTGATGATATTAGTATTGAAGATGTTGAAAAACGTCGTGGTGTCGCGGGGACTGTGATTGTTCATAAATATGCAGGGTTTTTATCAGAGCAAGGACTGCCACTCAATGAGATTAAAGATAAAGTTGAGCAGTTGTTAGTTGATGTTAAGTCTATTGGGATGGCGCTCACAGCACCGATGATTCCTTCTACAGGTCAAAATGGTTTTGATATTCAAGATGATGAGATGGAGATTGGTATCGGAATTCATGGTGAAAAAGGATTGCAAAGAAAACCTGTTGAATCTGTTGATAAAATTGTTGAACAATTAGGTGACTTATTACTAAAAGAAGTCGAAAGTAAATCTGTAGTTGTCATGGTTAATGGAATGGGTGCAACACCACTTACTGAATTAAATATCGTCGTGAAGTACGTACATGAATATTTCCAGTCCAAAGGTTTGAATGTACAGCAATGGTTGGTTGGAGATTACATGACATCTTTAAATATGGAAGGTTTCTCAATCACGATTGCACCTAGTCATGATGAACTATTAACAGCGCTAAATGCTCATACAGAAAGTCGATATTTTTAAGAAAGGGTGATTGTGATGGACGCACAACAACTTAAAGAAAGATTACTTAGTCTAGTGACTGTCTTTGAAGAAAAGGAAGGATTATTAACATCTTTAGATCGTGAAATTGGTGATGGAGATCATGGTGTTAACATGCTGCGAGGATTTAAGTCTTTAGAGGGATCTATAGATGATGCATCGGTTCAAACGGTATTGAAAACAACAGGTATGACTTTAATGTCTAAAATTGGTGGAGCCAGTGGTCCGTTATATGGTTTTGCTTTTGTTAAAATGTCGAATGTCGAGTCTGATGATATCCATGATTATTTACAAGCTTTTAGTGAAGCGGTCAAAACACGTGGGAAAGTTGAATTGAATGAAAAAACAATGTATGACGTCATTGAAAGAGCTAGGCAAATGAAAGAGAAAGCAGAAAAAGTAACGATAGATGATTTGCAGCAATTGGCAGATAATACGAAAGATATGATAGCGACTAAAGGTCGTGCATCATATTTCAATGAGAACTCTAAAGGTCACATTGACCCAGGAGCTCAAAGCAGTGTTTATATTTTGAATGCTTTGATAGGAGATGATTAAAATGACGACAATTGTTCTCGTCAGTCATAGTGAAGATATTGCAAACGGCGGTAAAGCACTTCTAGAGCAAATGGTGGAAGGTATTCCTGTAATAGCTATTGGTGGACATGAAGGTAATATTGGAACTTCATTTGATCGTATTCAAGAAGGATTGAAAGGTTTAAAAGAAGATGCTTTATGTTTTTATGATATAGGGTCAGCTGGTATGAATTTAGATATGGCGATTGAAATGTATGATGGCCAGTATCGTGTAGAAAAACTCGAAGCACCGATTATTGAAGGAAGTTTTTTTGCAGCGGTCAACCTTTCAACTCAAAACAATATAGATGAAGTGATAGAGAAGATATCTAAAAAATTTTAAAGATAGGGTTTAGCCCTATCTTTTTTAATGCACACAAATTTACAATACACGCACGATAATGATGACAAAGATTATTTTTGGAAAAATTCTGCGTGTAAGTACGGTTTAAAAACCACCGTCATGATTCGAAATGGCTCCTACCTTCTAATCATTAACCCTTGAATTACCAGCCAAAATAGTTTAAACTCTTTAAAACGTAACAATTACGATTTAAGGAGCACGAATAAAAATGAACTATACAATTATTGGTGGTGGGATTCACGGGATTACAGTGGCTGCTCATATGATTGAACAAGGCATAGCTCACCATGAATTGACAATTGTCGATCCGAATCCATCACTTGGCAATCATTTCATTCAACAAACATCAAAACTCCACATGGAATACTTGCGTTCCCCATATGTTCATCATTGTCATCCGGAAGCATTCCATTTGAAACAATTCGCGAAACAATCTCACTATGAAAATCCGACGAAAGGTCAATACCAAAGGCCTCGGTTAGATTTATTTATAGCCCATATGAAACAAACGATTGAACTATTTAATCTCAATCAATGTCATGTCCACCATAAAGTCACTTCGATTGAATACAACGACAATCGATATGTGATCCAACTCGACGATCATTCCATCATCACTACGGATGTCGTTATTTTGGCTATCGGCTCTAATGTCACGAAATATATGCCGATAAGCACTCAATCATTAGACAATGTATTCCATGTAGATGATATACATCCGAATGAACAATTAGACGCATCACATGTTATTGGGTGTGGTATTAGCGCAGCTCATGTCGTATGCAGGATACATAAGGAAGATCCAATTAAAACAATTCATTTATGGGTGAATAAACCGCTAGCGTGTCACGCATTTGATGCTGACCCTGGATGGCTAGGCCCGAAGTTAATGAATCATTATTTGAATCAAACAGTGACTAAGCGACTGTCACTCATCAAACACTCTCGCTATAAGGGGTCCATGCCGAAGGAGTTGTATCGCCAATTACATCAATTGGAGAAAGAGAGTCGACTCATTGTCCATAATACAGAAATACAAAACATAAATAATAAATATATTTATTCGAACGAAGAAAAAATAAAATATGACAAAATCATTTGTGCAACTGGATATATATCGAATGTTGAGCATCTAACATTTCTACACGCTCTCATTAAACAACAGTCCCTTCAACTGATTAATGGATTTCCGAGAACGTCCGTTAACTTAGAATGGACAGACAGACTATATGTTACAGGATTTTTGGCAGATATTGAAGTGGGTCCGTTCGCTCGAAGTATTCACGGTGGACGAGTTGCGGCGAAAAAAATATGTGAAGATTTAATTGACAAGTACAGTAGAACATCGTAAAATTATAAAACGTAATAATTACGATTTACAGGAGATGAAAGCAGATGAAGAAATTAAAATATTTAGTACCATTATCACTTGTGTTAGTGCTTGGTGCTTGTCAAAATGACGAGTCAGAACAGCCGAAGGAAGAGAAGACGGCAGAAGACACATCAGAGGATTCACCAAAAGAAGCCGAAGTACACAATCATGACCATGAAGGAGAAGCGCATGATCATGACCATGAAGGAGGAGCGCATGATCATGACCACGAAGGAGAAGCACATGACCATGGGGATGAAGAGGAACATGATCACGCGCATGGTGAAATGAGTGAAGATGAGCAAAAGATTTATGATGGCTATTTCAAAGATGAGCAAGTGAAAGACCGTGATTTATCTGATTGGGAAGGTGATTGGCAGTCTGTATATCCTTATTTAAAAGACGGATCACTTGATCCAGTCATGGAGAAGAAAGCAGAGGAAGGGGATAAATCTGCTAAAGAGTATAAAGAGTATTACACAACGGGATACAAAACAGATATAGAACATATCGGTATCCATGATGGTGAAGTGACATTCAAAAAAGCAGATTCAGAAGCAAAGGGGCAATATGAATATGAGGGAAAAGAAATTTTGCAGTATGAAAAAGGAAACAGAGGGGTACGATTTATTTATAAAAAAATAAGTGGTGATGGTGAAGCGCCAGGTTACATACAATTTAGTGATCATGCCATTGCTCCAAATAAAGCAGGTCATTTCCATCTTTATATGGGTGATGATAATGAAGCATTACTTAAAGAAATGGAACATTGGCCAACGTATTATAAGGATCACTTAAGTGCAGACGATATTGTACATGAAATGAATCATCACTAACAATATATAAGTCAACGAAAAAAGAATTCATCTATTGAATTCTTTTTTTGGTTGACTGAAAATAAATTTGTAATCCATTTCTAGCACAACCGAAATTAAAAGTAAAGGGCAGAACGTTATGTTTTAAATTGAAAAATTTCAAAAGATCCAAAATTTTTGAGGTAAAAACTTTTCTTCATGTATAATGGTTTTAGACCGTTAAATAGGGAGAATAACGTCATGAATGAAAAAAAAGAGGACTATATTAAAGTACTATTTGATTTAGGTGGATCACGTAATAGAATATCGAATAAACTAGTGGCAGAAAGACTCAAAGTATCTCCGTCTACTGTAACAGAAATGATGGTTAGCCTAGAAAAAATTAATTGGGTTAATACTTTACCTTATAAGGGATCGATATTAACTGAAGAAGGCAAAGCACTGGCTAAGCAATTGATTTATAAACATCGATTATGGGAAGTTTTTTTAGTGAATCATTTAGGGTATGATATCAATGAAGTTCATGATGAAGCAGAGTTATTAGAACATTCGACGAGTCTATTGTTAGCAAAAAGACTAGAAGCGTATCTCAAATTTCCTGAGTATTGTCCACACGGTGGTGCAATTCCATTAAATCTTATTGAAGCACAAGAAGATGAAATAATACCACTGACTGAATGTCAAGTGGGTGATATCGTCGAAGTACAACGGATGACTAATGAAGAGTACGTAGCAGATTATTTTTCAAATAAAGATGTTAAAATAAATGATATTTTAGAGTATTTGGATGAAAATAAAATGGTGGATACAATAACGATACGGAATGTAAAGTCTGATAATACAATCGAACTGAATTCAACGACTGCAAGCTACTTATTTGTTAAAAGCAAGCGTTAGTGTCTAACAGGTTTTGTTGATTTAACGTGGAAATATTCAATATGTTATGTTTAATTCATCAATGATTAGGCAACAGAAATTATAAGACATATTTTAAAGGAGTGTATTATTTATGGTACAACCGTACAAAAATGAACCAGCTACTGATTTTACAATCAAAGAAAACAAAGAAGCATTCGAAGCCGCATTGAAGCGAGTGAAGGAAGGGTTCGGTTATGACGTTCCGTTAATCATTAACGGTGAAGAAATCATGACAGACGATAAGTATACGTCTTACAACCCAGCGCTAAAAGATGAAGCATTAGGTCATATTTCGAAAGCGACGACAGATCATATCGAACAAGCGATGTCAGCAGGTAAAGAGGCATTCAAAGCATGGAGAGATTGGACAGCTGAAGACCGTGCGAACTTGATGATTCGTGTGGCCGCATTGATTCGTCATAAGAAGCACGACATTTCAGCGTTGATGGTTTATGAAGCAGGGAAACCATGGAATGAAGCGGATGGAGATACGAATGAAGCGATTGACTTCATAGAATATTATGCACGTTCAATGAAAGATTTAGCAGATGGTAAGCCTGTAGATGACCGTGAAGGTGAGCACAATCGCTACTTCTATCAACCAATGGGTGTCGGTGTAACGATTACACCATGGAACTTCCCGTTTGCGATTATGGCGGGAACAACATTAGCTCCAGTCGTTGCAGGGAATACAGTATTGTTAAAGCCAGCAGAAGATACACCGCTTGTTGCATATGAATTAATGAAGATTCTTAAAGAAGCAGGTCTTCCAGATGGTGTCGTTAACTTCGTACCAGGCGACCCGAAAGAGATTGGTGACTATATGGTCGACCACATCGATACGCAATTTATCACATTTACAGGGTCTCGCCCTGTCGGTGTAGGCATTTATGAGCGTGCTGCGAAAGTACACGAAGGTCAAACACACTTGAAGCGTGTCATTGCTGAAATGGGTGGTAAAGACGGTATTATCGTTGATGCTGACGCAGATACAGACCTTGCTGCAGAAGCAATAGTATCCAGTGCATTCGGATTCAGTGGACAGAAATGTTCGGCATGTTCACGAGCGATTGTACACAAAGATGTATACGATGAAGTGTTGAAGAAGTCAGTTGAACTGACGAAAGAGATTAAACTCGGTAACACAATAGATAATACTGAGATGGGACCAGTGATTAATCAGAAGCAATTTGATAAAATCAAAGGTTATATTGAAGAAGGTAAAAAAGATGGAACGCTTGAAGTTGGTGGCGGTGCTGATGATTCGAAAGGTTACTTTATCGAACCAACGATCTTCTCAGGACTTAAGTCAACAGACACAATTATGCAAGAAGAAATTTTCGGACCAGTTGTTGGATTTACGAAAGGTGACAACTTTGATGAAATGTTAGAGATGGCGAATGACACAGATTATGGTTTAACAGGTGCTGTCATTACGAATACACGTGAACATTGGCATAAAGCTGTGAAGTACTTCGACGTTGGTAACTTATACTTGAACCGCGGTTGTACAGCAGCAGTGGTTGGATATCACCCATTCGGTGGATTCAAAATGTCAGGCACAGATCAAAAAACAGGAAGCCCAGATTACTTATTGAACTTCTTAAACCAGAAAGTTGCATCAGAGCAGTTTTAAATTAGACATTCTAAATCTTATGAGTACTAGTTTAATGACTTTTATAGTAAAGTAAAGGAAACGATAAGATGAGGAGGATAAAAAATGTCTGAAGAAAAAAAACATACTGAGACACATACGGTGAACAACGGGAAGATTCAAGGGAAAGTTGTGAAACGTGAATTTACTTCACGTAAAGACAATGAGAAGTCTAATCAAATCTCTGGAACTTCAAGTCAGTCAGGATCAAAAGAACAAAAGTAAATTTCTGACAGTGATTCAATACTTTTTATATTCACTAATTAAGCCAATACCTATATATTAGGTGTTGGTTTTTTATTTGGAATTTAATTGAGTAAAAAATCAGATATAAAATTAAAATGAGATTAACAATGTGAAAAAAATTATCATAAATATTAGAAAAATGCTCTGAATTTAGTCTCTATTTCAAGATATATATACATAGTTAAAATAGCAACAAATCAATTTTTTAATCGTATTATTATATATTTTCAATTTTATTTTAATTAAAATGAAATATTATGTAAATTAAGAGAATATTTATTTTAAATTACTATTTATATGCTATACTTTTTAGTATACAAAGATACATTCTCTGTCTATATTTTTTCCAGTTCAAGAAGTGCCATGAGCATATTAATTATTTATTTACTAAATATCATCTTTAAAATGCGAAAGGAGTGCAAACATGAAAAACCAAAAAAACAAAATGGATTTAAGTTTTCTGCCACATATGCACAGTAAGTTTTCGATTCGTAAATTTACTGTCGGAACCGCTTCGATTTTAATTGGGACATCATTAGTGTTCGGTATTAATAATGAAGCACAAGCTGAAGAAGGGGATGCGACGGTTCAATCAGAAGAATCAACTGAAAGTGAACAAGCCGCCCCGGACTCATCAACTGAAACAACAGAGCAAGCAGTGACAACAGAACAACCTACTACAAATGAGTTAGCGCCTTCGACTCAACAACCTTCAACTGAACAAACTGTTGAGCAATCAACAACAGAAGCAACAGTTATGCCTTCAACAGAAGCTGTTACAGCTGAACCTTCAGTAGAAGAAGAGACTCAAGAAGCAACGACAGAAGTGACTGTAGAAGAACAGTCAACTGAAGAAACGACTGAGGCATCTGTTGAACCATCAACAGAAGAAGTAAAATCGTCTGAAGAAGTGACATCTGAAATAATGACAACTGAAGGTGTGTCGACAGAAGATGCATCATCTGAGGATGTGTCGACAGAAGAAGCATCAACGGAAGAAGTGACATCTGAGGATGTGTCGACAGAAGAAGCATCAACGGAAGAAGTGTCATCTGAGGAAGTATCAACGGAAGAAGCATCAACCGAAGAAGTGACATCTGAAGATGTATCGACAGAAGATGCTTCAACCGAAGAAGTAACATCTGAGGATGTGTCGACAGAAGAAGCATCAACCGAAGAAGTGACATCTGAAGATGTATCGACAGAAGAATTGACAACTGAAAACCCTTCAACAGAAGCACCTGATGAAGCGAAGGAAGAATCATCTAAAGCGTACGTTGAATATATTAAGAGTATATATGACAAAGTCGACTTCTCTAACCCGAATACGTTAGGTAGCTTAGCGCTACAAGCTGGCTATTATACTGAAGGGATGACAGACGAAGAGAAGATTCAAGCTGCTAAAGAGGCAATTACGCAAGTTGAAGAAGAGCGTGGAGTAGCTCAAGAAGAGTCGGTTATTCAAGAAGGCGCGACTATCGAAGAGATTAAAGTTCCGTCTGAATTTGTAGAGCGTATTGAAACAGAGTCAGATAAAGAAAAGGTAGTTCGTGAGATGCTTGAAGAATTTTATAATCCTGAAGATGTTGATGGGATTATTGCGTTAATTCAAGGTGATTATAATGCGTTAAGACCGGAGGATTTATATAAAGAAGCATTACAAGCTGGTGTGACGTATTCACAAGGTATGACGACAACAAATAATACATTCCAAATGAGATCGTTGACAGCTGGATTTGCAGCTGTAGCACCAACAGGTGTTGATGTGTCAGAACAGTTGACGAATGTGGTTATTGATATAAAAAAACAACCTGCTTCGGATAATCCTAATACGCCTAATATTAACGAGTCTAGTCCCACTACATTATATGCAGATCAAGGGCAAGCAATGGAATTCAACTTAAATTTTTCGATACCAAAATCAGTAAATTCTGGTGATTATTTTACTGTTGAAATTCCTAATGAATTATCACCTGCAGGCTTAGATGATCCATACGCACCAGGTATAATAACGATGGAAAAAAATGGTGTCGTGATTGCTGAAGGTCGCTATAATCATGATACAAAACAGATTGTTTATACATTTACGGATTCGTTAGATTTGTTAAATGTTAAAAATGTGACATCTAGAACAAGTTTACCAATTGATAGAGAGAGACTCCAGTATGACAATCCGGCGCAAGATTTTACAGTGTCTATGGGAACACATTCAGATACAGAAACTATGAAAGTTGTATTTGGGAAATACTCACGGTCTGCAGATAATCGTTTAGTATTAAAAGAAATGTTAGGAAGAATTAATCAAGAAAATGGAACGCTCGAGGAATATATATCTATTAATCCAAATGGAACATCTTTAATTAATCCTTGGGTTCAGTTAGATAATGCGGACAGTTCAATAAATTTTGATAAAACTAATACTAAAATAACTGTACATAGGCCGAAGGAAGGATTATCTCAAAGTGCAGCTTATCCACCTGAAGATTTAACTTATATTAGAGATGCTAATTGGTCTGTTGATTCTAATGGAAATGTCATAATAAATAATTTCCCTTCTAATGAACCGGTCGTATTAAAGGTAGAAACTACGTTTGATAATACAAAAGATAGATCTGATTTAAAAACAAATGTTTATTTACTAGAAGAAGTAGTGAAAACAGATACAAATGGAAATCGATTCTATAACAACACATATATTGGTTCATTGGTAGTTATACACGATAGTACAAGTGATTCAACACTTGCAAATTATTACAATATCGGTGACTATGTTTGGGAAGATTCAAATAAAGATGGATTACAAGATGCCGAAGAAAAACCTGTTGCAAATGTTGAAGTGAAACTTTACGACAGTACCGGAACAGAAATCGCAACAACAACAACAGATGAAAATGGTAATTACTCTTTTGATTCTGTTGAAGAAGGTACTTATATTGTTGAATTTATAGTACCTGATGGATATGTCCCGACAACACCAGAAGTAATGGGAGATTCTAAATCGGGTAAAGACTCGAATAAACTTAAATCTGTTGTGCAATTAACAGCTGATGATAATACAATTGACTTAGGATTAGTGATACCACCATCATATTACGAAATGATCGTTGAAGACGTTCCGTTTGAAACAATTACACGATTTAATCCTGAATTAAATAGCTCAACACCAGTTGTTGTACAATCAGGTATTGAAGGGCAAGATCGTGTCATTTATAAGCATACTGAAATTACTGGTGATGAGACGACATTCGAAGGTGGAGACTACTTTGATACGTACTACACTGAAGTTGATCGTAAGCGAATCAATGATCCACGTCAGGAAATCTTAGAGTACGGTGTGCCTAAACAATTAGAAGAAGTACCAAGTACAGACCCGAATAATCCAGGAACTACAATTAATGAATATTACATCGATCCCAATACAGGTGAGAAAGTTATTATTAATACCGTGTTTGTTCCAGATACACCAGCAGAAACTTATCCACCACGAGTTACTGTAGAAGATCAGGATCCTAATGATGGTGTTCGTGATATCGTTGTGGAAGTATATAATCCAGATACTGGTCAATATGAAGAAACAGATCGTACGACTGTATCAGACGGAATCGATGGTCTTGATGGTAAAGATGGAATCGACGGTCAAGACGGGATCTCAACAAGAACAGAAGTAGTAGATAACGGAGATGGCACGTACGATATCGTGACGTATGAAATTGACCCAACAACAGGTAAAGAGACAGAGACAAATCGTGTAACGGTTAAAGATGGAGCAGACGGAAAAGACGGTGTTGATGGTCAAGATGGAAAATCACCAACAGTAGACGTTGTAGATAATGGTGATGGCACACATACGATCACAATTACAAATCCAGATGGAACAACAACAACAACAATTGTTAACGATGGAGAAGATGGAAAGTCACCAACAGCAGACGTTGTAGATAATGGTGATGGTACACACACGATCACAATTACAAATCCAGATGGAACAACAACAACAACAATTGTTAACGATGGAAAAGATGGAAAAGACGGTCTTGATGGTCAAGATGGTCAAGATGGAAAATCACCAACAGCAGACGTTGTAGATAATGGTGATGGTACACACACGATCACAATTACAAATCCAGACGGAACAACAACGGAAACAATTGTTAACGATGGAGAAGATGGAGAATCACCAACAGCAGACATTGTAGATAATGGTGATGGTACACACACGATCACAATTACAAATCCAGATGGAACAACAACAACAACAATTGTTAACGATGGAAAAGATGGAAAAGACGGTCTTGATGGTCAAGATGGTCAAGATGGTCAAGATGGTCAAGATGGAAAATCACCAACAGCAGACGTTGTAGATAATGGTGATGGTACACACACGATCACAATTACAAATCCAGATGGAACAACAACGGAAACAATTGTTAACGATGGAGAAGATGGAAAGTCACCAACAGCAGACATTGTAGATAATGGTGATGGTACACACACGATCACAATTACAAATCCAGACGGAACAACAACGGAAACAATTGTTAACGATGGAGAAGATGGAGAATCACCAACAGCAGACGTTGTAGATAATGGTGATGGTACACACACGATCACAATTACAAATCCAGACGGAACAACAACAACAACAATTGTTAACGATGGAAAAGATGGAAAAGACGGTCTTGATGGTCAAGATGGTCAAGATGGAAAATCACCAACAGCAGACATTGTAGATAATGGTGATGGTACACACACGATCACAATTACAAATCCAGATGGAACAACAACAACAACAATTGTTAACGATGGAAAAGATGGAAAAGACGGTCTTGATGGTCAAGATGGTCAAGATGGAAAATCACCAACAGCAGACGTTGTAGATAATGGTGATGGTACACACACAATCACAATTACAAATCCAGATGGAACAACAACAACAACAATTGTTAACGATGGAAAAAATGGAGAAGATGGTCAAGATGGAGAATCACCAACAGCAGACATTGTAGATAATGGTGATGGTACACACACGATCACAATTACAAATCCAGATGGAACAACAACAACAACAATTGTTAACGATGGAAAAGATGGTGAAGATGGAAAAGATGGTCAAAATGGCCACACAATTCATATTGAACGCCGTGAAGATGGATCATATGATATTGTCATCTTGCAACAAGACGGAACTGAAATTTCTCGTGAGAATATTCGCGATGGAATTGATGGAAAAGACGGAAAAGATGGAAATAGTGTAATCATCGAAAGAAATCCAGATGGCACATTTGATGTAGTTGTAATCGATGGAAATGGTCAAGAAATCGATAGACAAACTGTTGAAAATGGAAAAGATGGTAAATCAACGAAGACTGAAATCATTGATAATGGTGACGGGACTTATGATATCGTTACTTCTAAGCAAGATGATAACGGTGAATACGTTGAAGTTGACCGTGTGACAGTAAAAGATGGAATCGATGGTCAAGATGGTAAATCCATTGAAATTATTCGTCAGACGAAAGATGATGAAGGTAATATTACAATTGAATTTAACGATGGACGTATCATTACGATCCCAGGTCAAAATGGTGAAGCGAATGAAGTGACGAACTACTACATTAATATTCACGGAGACTTAGTTGTATGTTGTGAAGATGGAACTGAAATTACAGTGCCAAACATCAATATTGAGAATAATAATACAAACAACAACAATAATAACTCTAGCGCGGAAGCAGATAGCGATAGTGAAGCAAATGCCGAAGTGATCGTGAATACAGGAGATGGTCAAACATCATCTGACGCTTCAAGTTCATCAAGCTCAAATGCAACAGCAAAAGATGGAGAAGCAAGCAGTAGTTCATCATCAAGCTCAAGTGCAACAGCAAAAGATGGAGAAGCAAGCAGTAGTTCATCATCAAGCTCAAATGCAACAGCAAAAGATGGAGAAGCAAGCAGTAGTTCATCATCAAGCTCAAATGCAACAGCCAAAGATGGGGAAGCAAGCAGTAGCTCATCATCAAGTTCTAATACAACAACAAATGATGGAACTGTAAGGCAAGAGACAACTTCGAATGAATTCGAACAACGTGTTGCAAAAGTACAACAAACTGCTCACACTACAAACGAACAATCTGTAGAACGTGCAATGAATAAATTATTCTTCGCCACACCACAAAATGTACAAACATTTGCGACAGGTAGTGACGTTGAAGTAGCAGCAGATCAAGAAGTAAATGCAACAGATGTATCAGGGAAATTACAAAAACCATCTGCTGAGATGTTACCACAAACAGGTGAATCAGACGCATATGATAAAGCACTTCTTGCATTATTAACACTTGGTGCAGGTGCGACAATGGTTCTATCTACTCGTCGTAGAAAAGAACAAAACTAAGCCAGTGTATGAACAGTTAAAAAGCCATCAGGTTAAACCTGATGGCTTTTTGTACACTATGGTAAAATAAGTATGTATAAACAATTGAGTGATAAGGTGGATATTAAATGTCGAAAATTAAAGAACGTGAAGCGTTAGTTAAACATTTAGAAGAAACATATGATCAAATCGATCGAATATTTGTCAGTTATGGTAAAAAGAATGAAAGAGTTCATGTTCAAATGCTTAAATATAACGACAATTTGTTAAGCCAATTAAATGATACCGAAGAACGCTTCAAAGCAGAGTATGGAAGACCTATCGGATGGATGAAAATTGATGTTGTGACTCAAGTGAAAGCAATGCAATTCGATGAATTGAAATTAGCGATGGAGCATTTAATCCGTAACTATATTCCATTTGGGATATCGTTTGATGAACGTTTTGAGTATGCATTTATTTCCGAGGAAATAACTTCGAATGCGTTTGTCACTTGGACAAGTGATGATCGACAAGCCCTCCAATTGAATGAACGCAATATCAATGATTATATTGTTCAAAGGAAACCTTATTTGAATCAATTAGATTTAACTGAATATAAAGGGCAATCTGTGCTAATGTTTGAAACAGAAGGGTTCTACTATGATCATGATAAAGTTTATGAACTGAGTAAAGAATACCTTACTAAAGGGATGCGACTTATTACTGGTCAAGACGAACAGAATGATGAATTTAATAACATTGTTCAATCATTAGTCAAGTTTTTAAAAAACGAACAACGTCCTAACGGCCAATTTACTTATGGATATTTTCCACATTTTGATGAAGAGATTGATCACTACAATACATTGCGTCACTTATCATCTACTTATACATTGTTAAAAGGATTAAACTATACTGATCAAAATACGAGTAAAGTGAAGAAATCAATAGACTATATTACAAAAAATTTCATTCATATTGATGGCGATGAAATGTATGTCTTTGATACGACAAATGATATTAATGAGATTAAGTTTGGACAGAATGCAATGTTCATTCTTGCAGCAACAGAATATTTGTCCATCGATGAAGATGATGAATTACGAGATATTGTATATGGCGTTGCTGAAGGAATGAAAGCAATGTTGAACTTGAATTCGATGGATTCTATAGACATATTGAATTATCCTGATTTGACGATTAAAGAAAGCGAGCGATCAATTCAATACGAAGGCATGGCAATGTTATCGTTTATGAAGGTTTATGCACTAGAAGAAGATGAGGAATGGTTGGACATCGTCTATGATTTATTAAATAAATTCGTTGATGAACAGTACAGTCAATATCATGACCATTGGATTATTCTAGGATTACTAGAACTCATTCGACACGATCCAACAATTATGAGTGTTGAATGTGTCATGGCATCGATTGAACATATTATGGATAACATTGAATCATATACACCATCATATACGCCAATATTAGAAATGTTAGTTGCTGGATATGAAGTCACTACGATCGCATTAGATGAAGGGATAGACTGTAGCATTGATCAAAGTCGATTATTAGAAATCATTCAGCATAGAGCAAACATACAACGTGCAGCATTTTTCTATCCTGAACTTGCAATGTATTTCAAAAATCCGAAAAGAATCGTCGGTAGCTTTTTTGTAAAAGAAGCAGGGTATCGCGTAAGAATAGATGATATCGAGCACGCATTAAATGGATATATGATGTACTTGCAATTGATAGATGACTTATAAATGACAAAATCCACTCATTTGATTATGAGTGGATTTTAATTTGTTAATCTTTCAAATATTGAGCTGTAAATTCTTCTTTCTCTTGATCTGTAATCTTTGTAATACCGATACCTGTTGCAGCTAATAGAAGTGCAATCAATGGAGATGTGAAGTTCAGAATCGCATACATACCATACTCCCAAGCAGGTACACCGAGTGTCGCTAAGATGAACACACCACAAGTATTCCAAGGGATGAACACACTTGTCATAGTTCCTCCATCTTCTAGAGTTCTAGATAAGTTTTTAGAGTGGAGATTTCGGTCGATAAATGTTTTTAAGAACATACGACTTGGTACGACGATTGAGATATATTGCTCAGAACATGTCGCGTTCACGGTAAATGCAGAAGCAAGTGTTGCCGCAATGAGACCGAAGGTCCCTTTCGCGAGGAATAGGATTTTATTCATAATTGATTGAAGCATGCCTGTAAATTCCATCACACCAGCGAATGTCATTGCTACTATGGTCATTGAAATCGTATACATCATATCATGCAATCCACCACGATTGAATAATTCATTGACCATATCATTTTTAGATTCAATAGAGTAACCGTTCGTTAACGTATCGAATGCAACAGAAGCGTCTCCGCCTTGGACAAAGATATGACATAAGAATCCTAATACTACACCTAAAGATAATGCTGGGAAAGCGGCAAGCTTGAACATAATGGCAACGATAACGATGACAGGTACAAGGAGTAACCACGGTGAAATAATGAAATGTTCTTGCATCGAAGCCATCATCGCTTGTACATCTTCTTGTGAACTCTTTGACGTATCTCCAACGTTAAACCCAATGATTGTGAATGCAATCATCGCAATAATAAAACTTGGGATTGTTGTAAAGAGCATGTGTTTAATATGTTCGAATAAGTCAGTATTTGTAAGACCTGAAGCTAAGTTTGTCGTATCTGATAATGGAGATAATTTATCTCCGAAATATGAACCAGAGATAATCGCCCCTGCAACAATACCGGGATTGATCCCCATACTGACACCAATCCCCATCCCAGCGACACCAATCGTCGCCATTGTAGACCATGAGCTCCCAATCGCTAAAGCAGTTAAAGCACAAATCGCACTAATAGTAATTAAGAAGTATGTTGGATTGATCAACATTAATCCGTAGTAGATCATTGTCGCAACAATCCCACCACCAATCCATGAACCAATCACAAGACCGATCAAGAGAATGATGACAAGTGCAGGAAGTGCTAAGCGAATTCCTTTGAACATCATATCTTCGACATCTTCCCAATCATATTTACCATATAAGAATGCAATTAATGAAGCCGTTACGGTCCCCATAATTAAAGGAATATGCGGATCTGTTTCGAATATGGTTACTGCAATGTACATCAACCCAACCATGACAATGAATGGAATTAATGAAAGGAAAAATGGAAATTCACGTTTTAGATTATTGTTAGATTTATCTTTATTTTCACTCAATTCAATCACCTCAATTTTATTATACATAATATAGGTGACTTTACAATCTATTTTTGTAAACGTTTACAAATTATTTTTTTCATAAAAAAAGAGGCCTACGTGGCCTCTTAAAAAACAAGTAATTATTCCTCACCAGATAATTTGACTAAAATTTTCGCTTGTGATTTATCATTTGTTAATGCTTTAAATCCTTTGTCGACAATTTCATCAAGTTCAATCCGATCTGTAATGACAGGTGAAGGATCAATTTGACCAGATTCAATCATCTTAATTGTTGCTTCGAAAATATCATCTTCGTATGCAAGTGTTGATGCTAAATGTACACCTGATGTTGTTAAAATCATTGGGTTGAAATCCATAACTTTTTCGAAGATTGAAACGACCGTCACGACACCGCGAGGGCGTGTTGATAGAATGGATTGTTTAACTGTAATCGGTACACCGGCTACTTCGAATGTTCGGTCAACACCGTCTGGATAGTACTGTTTAATGTACTCGATAGGGTTTTGTTCACCGCTATTGACGATATGCGTTGCACCAACTTCTTTTGCCTTCTTTAGACGTTCTTCACTTAAGTCAAAAACAAAAATATCTTTTGCACCAGCTGCACGTGCAGCAATAATTGTTAATAATCCAATGGGACCGGCGCCGTATACTGCAACTGAATCACTAAACTCCATACGAGATTCTCGAATGGCTTGTAATGCAACCGCTGTTGGTTCAACGAGAGCACCTAATTTAAGGGATGTATCGTCTTCTAATTTAATCACGTGCTTCTCTTCTATTATTGCAAATTCAGCAAACCCTCCATCTGTTCCAAGACCATAGAAAGTAGAGTCATTATACATATCATACAATCCATTTTCATGTTCACCACTAATGATTAATGGATTAACAACGACTTTATCTCCCGATTTAACAGTAGTTACGTCTTGTCCAACTTCTTCAACGATACCACTAAATTCATGGCCTAATGTGACAGGAGCTTTGTCATGTGTTAGAGTATTTTCTTCATTTAAAGGAACAAAAATAGGACCTGCTAAATACTCATGTAAGTCTGTACCACAAATACCTGCCCATGCGACTTTAATTTTAACACCAGTTGAGGACAATTCTTTTAGCTCAACATCTTCAACGCGTACATCTTTTACATTATGAAATACTGCAGCTTTCATATACATCTCTCCCTTTCTTATTATAGTTTCATTATACTATATTTTGAAAGGGTTTTCATCGAATCTGCCTGCTTACTATACTTTGACGAATCCTCTGAACGCTCTAGAACTGTAGTATGAATCCGCTCCGTTATGATATATAAAGACACGTCCATAACGATAATCCCCAAATAGTGCACCGCCTAATGAACGAACATCGTCTGGTGTTTTGATCCAACTGGATGTCTTCGTATCGAATGGACCGGCAACTTCTTGGAGTTTTCGATAGAGCTGTTCATCACACAGTTCAATGCCCATGTTATTTGCAACAGAGATGATGTCGTTTTCTGGTGGGTACTTTTTACGTCCTTCCAATGCCTCTCTGTCATAGCAATACTTCACACGTCCTTTAGGAGATTGTAACGCACAATCAGCGAACACGAGTGTATCTCCATCTTCCCATACGAAATCGACTTCACCTTTCGTCTCTTCCATTTGAATGAGTGTGTCGAGTTTGTCACTTTGTAGCAGTTTTTCTTTAATGTCATCGAATGATTTATCCGTTCTCGTATGGCTTGTTTTGTTGAATCTTTTTTCAAGTAATGCAATCAATTCTTCATGTGTCATACGTTAGACCTCCTTACCGTTATAGTAACATGGAATGATATAATTTATGGTAAAATAAAAACGCTCTAAAACGTTTGAGGTGATGGCATGATTCGAACTTTATATATGAATGAACAAAATGAATTGCATCGTTGTAATTCGCCAGAAGAAATACAGACTGAAATTAAATGGATGTGGGTAGATTTCGAAAGTGCAACGTCTGAAGAAATGCGTCTATTACGAACGTATTTTAACTTTCATCCGATTTCTATAGAAGATGCGACGTCCGTCAATCAACGGCCGAAGTTTAAAGAGTATGATTATTATTTGTTCTTTGTATTCCAAGCGATTGATTTGAAGTCGATGAAACCTGAAGAAATTGATGTCTTTATCAATAATGATTATATCGTGACATTTCATAAAGAAAATGCCGAAGAAGTGGATAAAGCGTGGCGAAATTTACAAAATAGTACTTTGAAAGCGAAACATAGTACGCATGATATTATGTATTCGATTTTAGACGCAACAGTTGATAATTATTTCCCGTTTGTTTACGAGTTGGAGGAGAAAGTATTCTCATTCGAAGATCGACATTCTGTTAATATTTCGACCGAAGAATTAATCGAAGAAACCTTTGATTTACGAGAAGACTTATTAATGATTCGCCGAACGGTAAACCCAATGAAAGACTTAGTGTATCGTGTACTTGAAGGACGACTCGTTAACCTATCGAAAAAACAAAGAATTTTGTTACACCATATTAATGATCATCTTGTCAGACAAGTTGAAATGATCGAATCGAGTCGAGAAATGACAGCAGATATTCGAGATAACTATATTTCTTTGAACTCATTTAAGATGAATAACATTATGAAAATTTTAACGATTTATTCCGTCATCTTCATGCCACTTACATTAATTGTAGGAATATATGGAATGAACTTCGATATCATGCCAGAGCTTCATTGGAATTTTGGTTACTTAGCGGTGTGGTTGGTGATGATTTTTATTACGATTGGAATGATTATTTATTTTAAAAAGAAACATTGGTTTTAATGTAGTGCATAATCAGAATAAATGGGAGAATACTTTGATTACGGATACGATGAAATATTATTCGTTATGATATTGAGAAGAAACATAGCCAAAAAAATAGACATTCTATAATTTGAATGTCTAGTAAAGTATTGAAATTATTTTTTTATCAAAAATATCGTATCCCTTTTTTGATTAACAAAATTAAAATATATTTCATAATTTTAATTTTATCCATCAAATTTTAATGTTATTCATCAAATTTTAATGATTTTTTGTAAGAAGTTTAAAACTATGTTATGGTAATTAGTGTTATGTCAAGTTGATTAAGGATGGTAATGATGAGTTTTATTCGAGTTGAAAATTTAACCAAAGTTTTTGGTGGTTATAATGATGAGGTTAAGCAATTAATTGACAAAAACGCATCTAAAGAAGAAATCCTGTCTCAAACTGGATCTACTGTAGCTGTAAATAATGCAACATTAGATATTAATGAATCAGAAATATTCGTTGTCATGGGGCTTTCGGGAAGTGGTAAATCAACTTTAATACGATTGATTAATCGATTGATTGAACCAACAGTAGGTGAAATCCATATTAAAGATCGTAATGTATTAGAGTTAAATGCAACAGATTTAAGAGAATTTAGAAGAGAAAACTTTAGCATGGTGTTCCAAAGTTTTGCACTGTTTCCGTTTAGAACAGTATTGGACAATGCTGCATTTGGTTTAGAAGTTAAAAATATACCTAAAAGCAAGCGTCGTAAAAAAGCACAAGAAGCTTTAGAACTTGTGGGGTTAGGTGAGTATAAAAACCAATACCCTTCACAACTTTCTGGAGGGATGCAACAGCGTGTTGGCCTTGCTAGAGCATTAGCGAATGATACGGATATATTATTAATGGATGAAGCGTTTTCGGCTCTTGATCCTTTGATTCGTAAAGAAATGCAAGAAGAGTTATTACAATTGCAACAAGATATGAAAAAGACAATCATCTTTATCACCCATGATTTAAACGAAGCATTAAGTATAGGTGATCGGATCGCATTAATGAAAGATGGTAAAATCGCTCAAATTGGTAAGCCTGAAGAAATTGTCACGAATCCAGCGGATGATTATGTTCGTGCATTTGTTCAAGATATTGACCGTTCGAAAGTATTGAAAACAAAACACATCATGACAGAAGTAAAACAACCTGTTTCAATCGATTCAACTAAGGCGCAACGGACAATAGATAAGAATGCGTTATTGTCTGAAACATTTAATCTATTTGATAAAGACCACGATACATTGATTATCACAGATAAAGATTCAGTCGTTGGTGAGTTACGTTATGACCAAGTACTCAATGTGTTATCTGCTGGAAATGAGGTGGTTACAAATGATTAGTTTAGGGTTACAGAAGTTGCCAATTGCCGAATGGGTGAGTTCGTTTGTCGATTGGATTACTAAAACGTTTAGTTTTATATTTGATCCAGTGAAGTCAGGTTTAGGATCGATGATGGAGTGGATCACATCAATCCTGGAATTTATTCCACCATGGTTATTTATCATCATTATTATGGTGTTGTCATTTATATATATGAAAAAAAGTTATATCACACCGTTTATTGTCGGACTTGGATTATTTTATATATATAATCAAGATTTATGGCAACAAATGTTAGATACTTTAACGCTAGTGATAGTCAGTGCATTGGTTGCTGTTATCATTGGTATTCCGTTAGGTATTTTAATGTCACGTAGTGATATTTTTGAAGCAATTATGAAACCAATTTTAGACTTCATGCAAACCATGCCTGCCTTTGTATATTTAATTCCTGCCGTAGCATTTTTCGGCATTGGCACAGTTCCAGGGGTATTTGCTTCGGTGATATTTTCAGCACCTCCAATTATTAGGTTAACGAATTTAGGTATTCGTCAAATATCGCAAGAATTAATAGAGGCAAGTGATTCATTTGGTACAACAAGAAGTCAGAAATTATTCAAAGTGCAGTTACCATTAGCCAAACCATCCATTATGGCTGGTTTAAACCAAACGATAATGCTTGCATTATCTATGGTTGTGATTGGTTCAATGATTGGTGCACCTGGATTAGGAAGAGATGTTTTAAGTGCACTTCAACGCGCTGATGTTGGTAAAGGATTTGTTGCAGGACTTGGTATTGTAATTTTAGCGATCATTATTGATCGATTTACACAATCAAGTTCTGATAATAAATAAATAATATTTTTAAGGAGGAATTTTTATGAAAAAGTTAGGAATTTTAGCCCTAACATTAGTTATGTCCATCGTCCTAGTTGCATGTGGCGGAGATGAAGAGAAGAGTTCTTCAGATGATCAAACTTCCGGTGATTTAGGTAAGAAAGATCTTACATTATCATATGTTGAGTGGGATTCAGAAGTTGCGTCAACACACGTGATGCAAAAAATTCTAGAAGAAGCTGGTTATAATGTCGAAGTAAATCCACTTGATAATGCGATTATGTGGGAAGCAGTAGCAAATGGTGAAGCGGATGCTTCAGTTAGTGCATGGTTACCTGTAACGCATAAAGACTTATATGAAAAGCATAAAGATGACATTGATGATTTAGGAGAAAACTTAAAAGGTGCAAAAATTGGTTTAGTTGTACCTAAAGATTTCCCAGTGGATAGCATTGAAGATTTATCAAAAGAAGCAGATCAAAAGATTACAGGAATTGAACCAGGTGCTGGTGTAGTTCAAGCGGCAGAAAAAGCAGTAGAAGAATATGATAATCTTTCAGATTGGGAAGTTGTCACTTCTTCATCAGCAGCAATGGCTCAATCATTAGGCGATTCAATCGATAGTGAGGATGAAATCATTGTGACTGGTTGGTCACCACATTGGAAATTCCAAAAATATGACTTAAAATATTTAGATGATCCTAAAGGAGTGTTTGGTGAAGAAGAACATATTAACACATTCGCACGTAAAGGATTAGAGGAAGATAGTCCGAAAGCATATGAAATTTTAGACAACTTTGAGTGGTCAACAGAGGAAATGGAAAAAGTGATGTTAGATATTCAAGAAGGTTCTGAACCTTCAGAAGCTGCTGAAAAATGGGTAGAAGATAATTCAGATAAAGTTAAAGAGATCATTGGAGAATAATTTACAAAAGCCGTAAGCATTATGCTTACGGCTTTTTATTGATCTAAATGTCGATATAAAGTTGAACGACTAATATTTGTATGCTTTTTAATTTCATCGAGCGTATAGTCTTTCGATAAATACATATCAATGGCACGCCTTAAATTTTCATCATTACGTTTTGGACGGCCCGTTTTTTGTCCTTCTTTTATTGACTGTTCAACACCGAGTTTAGTTCGAAATTTAACGATATCACTTTGAAATTGTGATAAAATTTCAGCGGTCTGTAGAAATGTTAAAGACTCATACCCATCGATAATGAGTTTTAAGTTGATGATGTGAAGACGAATATTTTTGTGGTTCAGGTGGTTTAATACATCTACTAAATGTTTGCTCGAATCAGCTAAAATACATAAATCTGTAATATATAAATTGGAGAGTTGAGCATTATCATTTAACAATCGATCTAATTCAATTCGATTTTTGTTAGAAGCATGGTTTTCTTCGATGATGTAATCAGTATGCTGAGAAATTTTTAGACGTTGGGTGTCGACATCATCATAAAGTGTTACCGGTCGTATATAACCATAATTCATAAAGTCACCTTTTTCATCTTAGAGTAAAATAAGTATATCATACCTAGTTAAAGTTTCAAAAAGGGGTATACATTTGGTACTTATTTGTTATACTTAACCATGTTGAAAAATTAAAAAGGAGATTTCTTATGTCAGAACAATTAAAGAAAGAGTGGTTTCAAGACCCTGGCAAAAATATATTAGCAGGAATTGTGGTGGCATTAGCATTAATTCCAGAAGCGATAGCGTTTAGTATTATTGCAGGTGTAGATCCAATGGTTGGATTATACGCTTCATTTATTATTGCGGTAGTCATTTCGTTTGTTGGTGGAAGACCTGCAATGATTTCAGCTGCAACAGGTGCAGTCGCGTTACTCGTTGTACCGTTAGTTGAAGATCACGGTGTTGAATATTTACTTGCAGCAACAATTCTCATGGGTGTCATTCAAATTATTTTAGGAATACTTAAAATAGGTCGTTTGATGAAATTTATCCCTAGAGCAGTCATGATTGGATTTGTAAATGCACTTGGTATTATGATTTTCATGGCACAAATAGAGCATATTTTTGGGATAAATATTTCGACTTATATTTATGTCATTGTCACATTAGTTATTTTATACGTATTACCTAGATTTTTCACATTAATTCCAGCGCCTTTAATTGCGCTTGTTGTGTTAACTGCAGTCTATATGTATACAGGACATGATGTTAAAACAGTTGGAGATTTAGGTGAGATTAAAAGGCAGCTTCCACAATTCTTTATTCCAAATGTACCATTCACGATGGAGACTTTGATGATTATCTTGCCGTACTCTATTTCGATGGCAATCGTCGGTCTTGTTGAGAGTCTTCTTACAGCTAAGATTGTCGATGATGCGACCGATACGTACAGTTCGAAAAATAAAGAATCAAGAGGACAAGGGATCGCAAACTTCATCACCGGATTCTTTGGTGGTATGGGCGGTTGTGCAATGATTGGCCAATCAGTGATTAACGTACGATCTGGGGCGAATAGTCGATTATCTACTTTTGTCGCAGGTATGTTCTTAATGTTCTTGATTATTGTCCTTGGAGACTTAGTTGTTCAAATGCCGATGCCAGTCCTTGCTGGCATTATGGTCATGGTATCTATTGGGACATTTGATTGGGGTTCATTTAAATATTTACAAAAAGCGCCACGAACGGATGCATTTGTGATGTTGATTACGGTACTCATTGTGTTATTCACGCATAACTTAGCGATTGGTGTGATTGTCGGTGTTGTATTTAGTGCATTATTCTTTGCAACGAAAATTGCCAATGTCGATGTCGAGCAACATACTGATGAGAATGTACACCACGTATCAGTTAATGGACAAATCTTTTTCGTCTCTATTGATGCGTTAATGACAAAGCTAGATTTCAATGTATATAATAAAATTGTAGAAATTGATTTTGGTCATGCACACATATGGGATGACTCAGCGGTTGATGCAATCAATACGATTGTGTCGAAGTATGAAGAGAAGTCCAACCAAGTCATTGTGAAAAACTTGAACAAAGACAGCCATAAGATCGTGAAAGAACTGAGTGAATTGAACGATGAACATTTAGCTTAAAAGAAGAAGTGAATACGATGTATAGAACTTTATTACTCGCCGCAGATGGTTCGGAAAATAGCTATCGTGCTGCGGAAGAATTGTTGAATTTTGCACAACCGGGTGAGACGATTGTCACGATTTTGAACGTTGTTGATGTAAATGATTCTAAATCAAGTGTGTTACACGGGACGTCATCGAGTGTTGCTGAAAGTAAGAAGAAATTGAATCATATTACAACATTATTTGATGAAACTGGAATTCAATACGAATTGAAAGTTGAGCACGGTTCCCCTAAAGAAGTTGTTGTGGAAGCGGCAAATTCAGGAGCATATGAAGCGGTAGTACTTGGAACTCGTGGTTTGAATGGGTTACAATAAATGGTATTAGGAAGTGTCAGTCACAAAGTAGCGAAACGCTCATCGATTCCAGTGATTATTGTGAAGTAGAGATAGATTGGATTGTTCGTATTCAGAGTAAACAAGAAATACTCTGAATACGGAGTGGAAAAGCTCTAAAATGATCTGGTATTCAGAGTAAACAGGAAATACTCTGAATACGGAGCAGAAAAAGCTCTAAAATGGTATGGTATTCAGAGTAAACAGGAAATACTCTGAATACGGAGTGGAAAAAGCCTGAAAATAATCTGGTATTCAGAGTAAACGAGAAATACTCTGAATACGGAGTGGAAAAAGCTCTAAAATGATCTGGTATTCAGAGTAAACCCCAAATAATCTTCTGAATACGACAAAGAAATCCCCTAGTTCTAAAATAGAACTAGGGGATTATTATGTTTATAGTTCGAATTCATCACCATGTTTTTCACGATGTTCTTCTGATTCTTCAATATACTCGTTCATACGTTTTTTGTTCGGTGTAATAGATAAACCTAGATATTTACGTTCATTATTAGCATCTTTGAAGAAAGATACCATCATCATGGCGATAATAAAGCTGAATGGGAATGCAGAGATAATCGCTGCTGATTGCAACGCATTTAAAGCTTTATCCCCACCTGCAAATAATAGGATAAATGCGATAAGTGATAAAAGAATGCCCCAAATAACTTTGATTTTGTTAGCAGGCGTCATAGAACCATACGCTGTTTGCATTCCGAGAACAAATGTCGCTGAATCGGCACTTGTTACAAAGAATGATGATATCAATAATACAGCGATAATTGATAAAATCATACCCATAGGTAGGCTGTCAAATACACCAAATAATTGAGTTGATGCACCTAATTCAAATATTTCAGAAGATGTTTTACCAGCTTCAATGCCTGTCACTCCAAATATACTGAACCAAATAATACTAATAACTGTAGGGACTAGTAATACGCCACCGATAAATTCACGGATTGTTCTACCAAGTGATACACGTGCGATGAAGATTCCAACAAATGGAGACCAACTCATCCACCAACCCCAGTAGTAGATTGTCCAATCACCTAACCATTTTCCTTTTTCTCCATCTAATGGTCCTGCATCAAAACTGCGTAGTAAGAATGTATCTAACAATGCGCCTGTTGAAGTCGTCATCATGTTAAGAATTAAAAATGTTGGCCCTAACACTAATGCGACTAACATGAGAATTCCTGCCAAAATCATGTTTAAATTACTTAAGTATTGGATTCCTTTACTTAATCCAGTCCAAGCGCTGAATAAGAAAAGAATTGTTACAACGAAAATGATAATACCTTGTACCCAAATTGTATTAGGGACTCCGAATAAAAATTCTAATCCACCATTAATTTGAATTGTTCCAAGTCCAAGGGATACGGCAACACCAATTACGGTTGCGAATACTGCTAACACATCGATCACGGTACCTAGTATACCGTCAACAGCTTTACCAAGAATTGGTCTTAACGTACGTGAAATTAAACCTTTCTCACCTTTTCTAAATTGGAAATAAGCTAATGCTAATGCAACAACCCCATATATAGCCCAAGCATGAATTCCGTAGTGGAAGAAACTAATTCTTAAGGCTTCAATCATTGCAGCATTACTTTCATCCTCAGCATTTGGTGATGTTAAGAAATGTGTAATCGGTTCATTTGCTCCGTAGAACACAAGTCCGATACCCATTCCTGCACTGAATAACATTGCTAGCCATGATACGGTACTAAATTGTGGTTCATGGTATGGTTTACCAAGTTTTAATTTACCAATCGGACTAAATAGTAAGAATACACAGAAAAATACGATGATTGTAGTAAGAATTAAATAATACCAACCAAAATAATCAATCACCCATCCACTAATTCTACCAGCCCATTCACCGAGCGCTTCAGGTGCTAGAGCACCGAATAAAACGAGTATACCGACGATTATACTTGCATAGTAAAAGACGGGACTCATTTTTTTGCCGCTATCTTGTTCCATTAAAAACCCTCCTTATAATATTTAAAACGTAAATTCACATAGGTATACATGATACTACAGAAGTAGCATATTGTAAAATCCACCCAAATGTATTGTACCGTGATATAAATCACAATGCATATCATTTGCATAAGATATAGTGGAAATAAATCAAGTGATAACAAACATGAAAGGGGCGTAACATAATGGAAAATAAATCAAAAGTGAATGATGAACTGATGTCGCTTAAAGGGACATTGTTCTCAACACTATTCTTTGTTGGCGGAAGCATCATGCTATGGACGGGCGTGTTACTTGCGTTATATCTATTACGATTCTAATTGAAATGAGAGAAGGAGGATTAAGATGAAAATCCATAAACTTGAAGAAATATGGCTTGTGTTAAGTGTTGGTATTATCGCATTAGCTGTTATTATTACCGGATATCAAGCATTCCAATTAAATATGGCACCACCGAGCCATAAAGAAACGATTGACCCACAAAAGGTCAGTGAAACGGCACCATTTGATCAACCTGGTGTGTATAAAACTGGTGATAATGAATACGAAGTCATCATGACGCTTCAAACATTTAGCTTCGAGCCGAATGAAATTAAAGTACCGAAAGGTGCGAAAGTGACATTCACGATGACGAGTAAAGATGTTGTCCATGGTATAAACGTTCCTCATACGAATATCAATACAATGGTTGTCCCAGGATATATCCAAAAAATCACTCAAACATTTAATGAAAGTGATGAATTTATATTAATTTGTAATGAATATTGTGGAATCGGTCATGATCAAATGTCTGCCAAAATTATTGTAGAGGAGGGTGCATAAGATGGAGGCCATTCAACGGATTAAAAATAATCGATTTGCACTCACGAGTATAGGACTTAGTTTTGTTATATTATTTATTGGAGGATTTTTAGGTTTATTACAAGGTTTGAACAGAGCAGGATTTTTAACAATTCATACAGGACTTGATTATTATCAAATTTTAACGTTACACGGCATATTGCTTATCATTGCATTTACACTGCTCTTTATGAATGGTTATTTGTACGCAGCGTGTGATTACGTCCTTGGTGGACTGTCTAGCACCGTTCAAAATCTAGCGTGGACAGGACTTGTGAGTTTTTTAGTTGGTGCGGTATTGGTCATTGGGACTGTCATTGCCGGTGATGCAAGTGTATTATATACATTCTATGCACCGATGCAAGCGTCACCTTGGTTCTATATCGGTCTCGTATTTGTTGTATTGAACATTTGGCTATGTGCAGCCGGTGTGTTTATCTCAGCATTTCAGTGGAAGAAAGCGCATAAAGGAGAACATTTACCGTTATTTGCATTCTTTGCAGTCGGTGTTTACATGTTGATTACACTCGGTAGTATCGGCGTAACCGTTGAAGTATTAATGTTAATCGTGTGGGCATTCGGTTGGATGGAAACGATTAACGTATTGCTCACGAGAACATTATTTTGGAGTTTCGGACATACATTAGTAAACGTTTGGTATCTTGTCGCAGTGAGTGCATGGTATCTAGTGTTACCGAAAGTGATGGGCGGAAAGGTTTTCAGTGATGGATTAACGAGACTTGTTATTATTCTCATCGTCGTGTTAAACGTACCCGGTGGTTTCCACCATCAAATCGTCGATCCTGGATTTGGTGAAGGGTTGAAGTTCATGCATTTAATCATGAGTCTTGCGATTGGGTTCCCGTCACTGATGACAGCATTCGCTATGTTTGCCGTGCTTGAGCGAACAGGTCGAAGAAATGGTGGTCGTGGATTACTCGGTTGGATATGGAAATTACCTTGGGGTGATGTTAGATTCTTAACGATTATGATTGCGATGATTGGATTTATATTTGGGGGTGCAGGTGGTATTGCACAGACAAATAACCAATTAAACCAAGTGGTTCATAATACTTTATGGATTGTAGGACATTTCCATGTGACCGTAGGTATATCAGTCGTGTTAACATTCTTCGGACTTGTGTACTGGCTTGTGCCTTATTTATCAGGGCGTGTATTAACGAAGAAGATTCACAATTTAGGAATCTGGCAAACAGCGTGTTGGGTTGTTGGGATGATTTTCATGTCAGGTTCAATGACGTTCGTCGGATTAATTGGTGCACCTAGACGTACACAATATACAACGTATCAAGATGCAGCGCATGCACTTGATTGGAATCCATACTTACTCTTTGTCGGTGCAGGTGGAACACTTTTATTTATTGGAATCATATTAATGTGTTACATCGTCTTTAACTTAATGTTCTTAGCACCGAAAGGACAGACAAAATTTATGGTCGCAACTGAACTTGAAGAGCCAATGACAACTCCAAAATGGACAGAAAACTGGGGATTGTGGCTTGTCGTTGCATTGCTGCTCATCGCGATGGGTTATGTGTACCCGATTGTAGATTTAATTCAAAATTCACCACCAGGATCTCCTGGTTATAAAACTTGGTAATATCATTTCAAAGGAGGGATGTTGTATGAAAAAAATAGAGTATATCGCATTACTTATTATTTTCATCAGTGCATCCTTCCTATTTTATTTTACGACAGATGGTTTCACTGCATTTACGATTGAACAACAGCGTATTCAAGATTTGAAAGAACAGAAACCGAAGATACGTAACGTTCGAGTGACAGACCATTTAGGCGAGTCACACCAGTTCAGTGACTTTAATAACCACTATAAGCTCGTCACATTTATCTATACATCATGTTCGACAGCTTGCCCACAAATGGAAACGAATATGCAACGTGTCTATGATCAAATGGATATGACAAAGCATAAAGATGAATTGATCTTTATGAGTATTACATTCGATAGAGAACGCGATACAGTCGATGTACTGAACAAATATGCGACGTATTTCGAAGCAGATGGCACGACGTGGAAAATGCTCAGAACGAAATCAGGAGATGGATTACAACAATTGCTTGATCAATATGGTGTCACTGTTATTCCAGATGGCGATGCGGATTTTCAACATAATACGTCATTTTATTTAATTGCACCAGATGGCACACTTGAGGAAGTATTGAACTTTAAAGATGTCGAAGGAACTGTTGATACATTAGAAGCGGTCTTGAGAAAGGGGGGGACATCTTGAGATTCGTAAAGTATGGATTTATATTATTATTTGTACTTGCAACACCACCAATGAGGTCACTACTCGAATCAATTATGGTTACACATATGCATATGCAAATGATGTTATTGTTTGGCGTTGGAATCTTGATTGCCCCTCTTTTTCAATATCGCTTGAATATTGGACTAGATACATGGAATGCATCAGGATATCCAGGTATGGTGCTATGTTTACTCATCATCAGTTACTGGATGCTACCACGCACGATGGATGAATCACTCGAGTTATGGTGGGTTGAATTATTTAAGTTTATTTCATTGCCATTCTTAGCAGGTATGATGTTCCGAGATAGTTGGCCGAAGTTAAATATGTTATCACAAATGATGGTCATGATTTTTTGCACAATATTATTTGGTATACTCGGTTATTTGTATATTTTTGCTGAGACAAATCTATGCAACAATTACGTCACAAGTGACCAATTAGCTGTTGGTTGGGCATTTATGTTTCTTACAGTCACATTAATCTTATATATGTTACTCGTATTGTTTACAGATCAGTCTCAATATTATGAATCGTAATCTCATTTTACCATTTAATCTTAGATTGATTAATAATTAAATAACCGTCTTGGTCCTCTTCAACGATGCCTTCGGCTTTGAAGTGGGATACATTTCGACTCACTGTTTCACGTGTTAGACCTAGCATATTTGCTAGGTCTTGTTTTGTCAGTTTGAGACGAATCAATGTCCTGTCATGATCAATTGCACTGCCATGTGATTTACACAAACGTCTTAGTAAATGTAAAATTTGTTGCGTTGTTGAGGATAGTACTTTTTGTTGTAATCGTTTCTGTAAATCAACGATTAAATCGCCTAAATAACGCACCATCTTGATCATCACTTCAGGTTGAGCGATTAACATTTCTTCGAATTCACCTTTCTCGATTGTAATGAATTCTGTGTCGCTTACGGTAATCGCATTGGCTGGATATTGTCCTGTTCGAAACAAAGCATGATGTGGAAACATCTCATGTGTTCCAAAGTAATTAATAATTTGTTCGCGACCTTCTTGGTCAACGCGATAAATTTTGACATCGCCAGATAATATGAAATAGAAATGCGTCAATGTTTCTTGCTCATAAAACAAATGAGTTTGACGGACAACTCGACGTGTTTTACATATTTGCTCTATGGACTTTAGTTCTTGGTCTGTTAATGTTTCAAACATTTTAATTGATTTTAAATGTTTAGATAGAGACATTGAATCACCTTTGAATGTGTCATTTATTTTTCATCATACACTATTTTTTTTAAACTCAAAAGGTTAATATATTATTATATACTTTAGAGAATTATTTAATATGAAAGGATTGTTACTTTGGAGCAAAATATTTTACCTGTAATTTTAGGCCCCACAGAACATGCATATTCGTACGCAGTAGACTTTGATAAACAATTTGGAATGGAATGTCTGATTGTTGCACAGGACTATTTGAAAATGACTAAATATTCATCATTATTTAAACGTTACGAAGTATGTCCTAATATATATGAAGATGAATCGTTTTTGAATAGTTTAATCGAGGTTGCATCAAAACACCCTAAACAAACATTAATCTTGTTACCGACGTCTGACAAATATTTATCTTTGGTCGTTAAATATCAAGATGAATTAAAAAAATATTATAAATTAAACGTTCCAACAACGGATCAATTTAATAAATTATTTTATAAACGCAATTTTTATGAAACGTGCAAAGCATTTAATGTTGATATTCCAGAAACATATGTTCATCATTTTGGAGATCCTTCTTTTAATGAATCAATTCAATTTCCTGTTATATTAAAAGTTGATGATTCATCAACTTATACAGAGTCTTTTGAAGGGAAGCAAAAAATTTATTATTTAAATTCATATGATGAAATCAATGAAACGATTCAATTAATATATACACAAAGTAACTATAAAGGTGCACTGATTATACAAGAATATATTGAAGGATCAGATACCACTTTATATGATATTGTCTATTATGCGAATCAATCCAAAAAAGCACAATTTATATCATTTGCTCAAGTACTTTTACAAGACCCTGAATTAATTAGCGTTGGCAACTATTTAGCAATGATTAGTCGATATAATAAGACTGTAATGGATCAAGCGAAATCTTTGATGGAGGGGATTGGATATCAGGGATTTGCTAATTTCGATTTAAAATATGATAAAAAAGACGGGAAATATAAATTTTTTGAAGCGAATTTAAGAATAGGTAGAGGAAGTTCTTACATTAATAGTTCTAAACGTTCAATGTCACAATTACTGATTGATGATTTAATTGAAGAGAAATCAAATAAGTTATATTACATGAATAATAAAGTGCTATTTAGCTTTATACCTATTCCTCTATTAAAGAAATATATTAATGAAAATTCATTACATCTTGAGGTAAATGAACTTTCTAAACAAAAAGCAATTTATCGACCACTTAAGTATTATAATGAAAAATCGTTAAAACACAAAGTTTATTCAACATATAGACTCTATGTTTATTATAAAAAGCTTAAAAAAAGTGCATGGCAAAAAGAAATATATGGTAATGATGATGCGATGTAGATTTTGAAAACGCTTTTTAAACGATGTGAAAAGCGTTATAATAAGTATGATGAAATTTACTAGGGGGCAATATTATCATGAATAAGACAGATGTCATATTAATTGGTGGGGGCATTATGAGTGCAACGCTTGGAACGCTCCTAAAAAAATTAGACCCAACACTTTCAATTAGAGTGTTCGAGAAATTAGATGGACCAGCTCAAGAGTCATCGAATGTGTGGAACAACGCTGGAACAGGACATTCAGCATTGTGTGAATTGAACTATACGAAAGAACAGCCGAATGGTGTCATTGATATTAAGAAAGCGATCAATGTCAATGAGCAATTCCAAGTGTCTAAACAATTTTGGAGCTATTTAGTGAAAGAAGGGAAGTTACAAGACCCTTCACGATTTATTATGCCGGTACCACATATGAGCTTCGTTCTTGGTAAAGAGAATGTCGAGTTCTTAAAGAAACGTGTAGAAATGTTAAATGGGAATGTTTTATTCGAAGGCATGGAATTCAGTGATAGTAAATCTGAGCTGAGCGAGTGGGCACCTCTCATGATGGAAGGTCGTACATCGGATGAGCCAATTGCGATGAGTAAGATGGATGCTGGAACAGATGTGAACTTCGGTCAATTGACGAAAGATTTATTTGAAGATCTTGAGGCACAAGGTGTTGAAATTCATTATTCACATGAAGTGAAGAACTTTAAAGAAGTAGAAGACGGAAGTTGGCAACTAGAAGTCCGAGATCGTCAATTTGGTAAGACAGACTATTACAACGCGGACTTCGTATTTATTGGAGCAGGTGGTCATGCATTACCGTTATTACAGAAAACAGGTATTAAGCAATCTAAACATGTTGGAGGATTCCCAGTGAGTGGTGTGTTCTTAACGTGTTCAGAAGAATCGATCGCAGATCAACATTTAGCGAAAGTTTACGGTAAAGCTGAAGTCGGTGCACCACCAATGAGTGTACCGCATTTAGATACGCGCTATATTGACGGAAAGAGAACATTATTGTTCGGACCATTCGCAGGGTTTTCACCGAAATTCTTAAAAAGTGGATCGTACCTTGATTTGATTCAATCAGTGAAACCATATAATGTGACGACGATGCTCGCATCTGGTGCGAAAGAAATGCCACTGACGAAATACTTAATCGGTCAATTAATGTTATCGCATGAAGATCGAATGGAAGATTTACGTAAGTTTGTACCAACAGCGAAGGATGCAGATTGGTCAACGACCATCGCAGGTCAACGTGTACAAGTCATTAAAGATACAGAAACAGGCGGTAAAGGGACACTTCAATTCGGAACAGAAGTCGTCACAAGTGACAACGGTTCAATCGCCGCATTACTTGGTGCAAGTCCAGGCGCAAGTACCGCTGTATCTGTCATGACTGATTTACTAGGAAAGTGCTTCCCAGAACGTATGGATGAATGGGACGCTAAATTAAAAGAAATGATTCCAAGTTATGGCCAATTATTAACGGATAACCCTGACTTGTTTAGAGAAATCAATAAAGACACAGCAAAAACGCTCGGATTAAATGAATAGATGAAAGGAATCCCTCGTGAGAGGGGTTTTTTTATGAAAGAATTTATCATTTTGACAAATATACTTGTCAAAATGATAAGTATATTGTACATTAATTGTGGAGGTGTAATGTATGTGAAGACTAGATTGAAAGAATTACGAGCACGTCACAACATGAATCAAACTGAATTAGCTAAAAAGGCTAAAATTTCTAGACAAACAGTAAGTTTGATTGAGCGTGAAGAATACATTCCGTCTCTCATCATTGCGAAAAGGTTATCCAAAATACTCGGCGAGTCCATCGATGATATTTTTATATTTGATGAGGAGGAATTATAATGATAAAGCGTACGATTTTGTATATGATCATCGGCGGTATTCTTGGTGGTATATTAGGTGTTACATTTATAGGGGAAACTGAATTTGATATAGTGAATTATATTGATTTATGGACTGTTATTGTCATTGTTTTTACGTTCGGGTTATTTTTATTTGCTCTATCGATTTATTTCTCGTATTCACTAAAAAGATCTCTTAAAGCTAGAGGCTACGAGACGGATAATGATGAATATCAAGTTTGGTTATACAATCGATACTTATATATGATGTATTGTATAGAGGTATCCATGTCGATAGACTTTTTTACCTTATGTACTATTTCTTTTACGTTAAACCGTTATTTATTTTGGGCTATTGTTTTAAGCCTTATAATCAAGGTGTTCATTGTTATAAAATTTTTTGAGATGATGAATTTAATTTATCCAGAACAGAATTTGCCATCTGTTAAGGATCCTAAGTTTCAAGAGAAGTTATTTCAAGCAAGTGATGATGGAGAGAAACATGTAATGCTAAACGGCTTGTTTTCATCTTATAAAGCATTTAATACGACATTAGTGTTTGTCATGGTTATTCTATTTTTATATGATGTGAATAGTGGACAATCACAAGTTGTTGCCATTGCATTAATTACACTCGTTTTAATTATTGGCAAAACTACTTACTATTTAAAAATTCGTGACAAATTATAACAAAGGGGAGAAAGCGCATGACATTAAAGTTAGAAGGGTTGACGAAGCGGTTTGGTGAGTTCACAGCCGTAGATAATGTCAATTTAACGATTGAACCGGGGAGAATGTTTGGCTTCTTAGGGGGAAATGGTGCTGGTAAGACGACGACCTTCAGAATGATTCTCGGGTTGTTACCGATTAGTGAAGGGACTGCAACGTTCAATGGTCAGCGTATAGATTATGGAGTAACGGACACGATTGGTTACTTACCTGAGGAACGAGGGTTAAACCCTAAGCTGAAAGTCGAAGAGCAGTTACAATACTTAGGACAACTGAAAGGCTTAAGTAAGTCGAAGTGCAACCAAGAGATTGATTACTGGTTAGAGCGTTTCGAAGTGACTGAGAATAAGTCGAAAAAAATCGAAAAGTTATCAAAAGGAAATCAACAGAAAATTCAGCTGATCGCATCCATTTTACACCGTCCGAAATTAATGATTCTAGATGAGCCATTCAGTGGATTAGATCCTGTCAACGTTGAAATCTTGAAAGGTGCAATTAAACAATTGAATGAAGAAGGTGCGACGATTATCTTCAGTACGCATCGGATGGAACATGTCGAAGAATTATGTGAAGAGATGTGTATACTTAACAAAGGAAAACAAGTTGTGAGTGGAAATATCGAACAGATCAAACATGATTTCGGTCAGAAGACATTAGTCATCGAAGGAGAGCATCCAATTGATTTCGTTCGTGAAATGCCAGGTGTACTATCAATGAAATCAGTACGCAATAAGCATACGATTAAACTGGAAGATGAATCATACGCAGAACCAATCTTTAAGAGAATTATTGAACTTGGATACTTCAAACGTTTCGAAGTTCAAGAACCTTCAATTAATGATATCTTCATACAGAAAGTAGGTCGTGTCGATGAATAAATTTTGGATTACATTCATGCAAACGTTCCTCGGCAAAGTGACGAGCAAAAGTTTTATCGCAACAACGTTAATTACCATTTTACTCATTGTAGCAGCGAGTAATGCAAACAAGATTATTGAACTGTTCCAAGGTGAAGATGACACGGTAAAAGAAGTCCATCTCGTAGGAGATCAGAATAAACTTCAACCGGTTGAAGCGCAGCTGAAAGAAACGCTGAAAGACTATGATGTATTGCTTCATGATGAAGCACCGAAAGATGCGGAAGGTATTGTCGTCAATATTGGTGATGATTTAAATGAAGTGACAGCGACAGCGAAAGAAGAAATCGGTGAACCTGAGAAGCAATCAATCAATGGAGCGATTACAACGTTGAAACAAGGTGAAGTCATGCAAGAATTAGAGCTTTCACCGGATGATATGAAGAAGTTAAGTGAAGTGCCAGAAGTTAAGTTCGAAGTCGAATCAGATGGAGAAGACGGGCCGAAAGAAGGATTCGACTTCGATGAAATGAATATTCTTAATTACATTATCGTGTATGGTGGCATTATTTTAATGTTCTTTATTATCATTAACTATTCGAGTCAAATTGGAATGGAGATCGCAACAGAAAAATCATCACGCGTTATTGAGATGATTGTCTCGAGCATTAAGCCAGTGCATCACGTGATGGCGAAAGTATTTGCCATGATTAGTGTTAGTTTATTGCAAGTTATTATATTAGCCGCAACATCATATATTTGTATGCAAGTATTTGATATCTCTGAATTTACGAAAGAAATTGGACTTGAAGCGAATGAACAAACAACACCACTTGTCATCTATACAATTATCTTTACTGTATTAGGACTTGTTTTTTACTTAAGTGTTGCCGCATTACTCGGTTCATTTGTAAATCGTATGGAAGACTTCCAACAAGCGTTCATGCCACTGACATTTGCGTTATTAATCGGATTCTATATCGCGATCTTTAATACCGCATCACCAAGTAGCAAAATCGTAGAAATCGCAAGTTACTTCCCACCATTCACACCATTGTTGATGCCACTTCGATCTATAAGTAGTGTGACACCAGATTATATGATTTGGATTGGGATTGCCTTAATGGTCATCTCATGTATTATCATTGTTTGGTTTACTGGTAGAGTATACAAGAAGAGTGTATTGTCAACAGAAAGCAGTTTATGGAAGTTCTTTAAGAAAAAGAAGAAAGCTTAATGAATATGGTGCGCGCAAATCGTATTTGCGCGCATGATAATAGCGAAAAAGGATAAAAAGCAGGGAATGGTGCGCGTAAATTGGATTTGCGCGCATGATAATAGTGAAAAGAGTTGAAAAGTGAGAAATGGTGCGCGCAAATTGGATTTGCGCGCATGATAATAGTGAAAAGAGTTGAAAAGTAAGAAATGGTGCGCGTAAATTGATTTTACGCGCACCATTTCCGTTTTATTTCAATAATTTCAATTCTTCGTCTCTTGAGTGGATTTCATTGACGATTAAAATACTTGAAGCGTAATCAACAAGTTGATCACGATCAATATTATTAGATTCTAAATCATTTTTCATCTTCAAAATGATTTGACCCATAATATTATGATCGCGTTTTAACTGTTGAATCGCATCATGAAGCTCAGGGCGTTTTTTCTCACATTCAGAATATAATCCGTTCTCTTCTTCTTCACTCTCTGCATGAGCCATAATTCGGCCTTCGATGAATTCGATATATTCCTGACATAATTAAACACCTCGTATTATATTATTGATCCAATGGGATTGGATTTGTTGCCCACATTTGGCTTGTTTTCATCAATGTACGTTGTTCAAGCTTTAATTGGTTGACGATAATATCCGCGACATCACTTGCGTGCATCATTGATTCTTCTTTTAGTTTACCACGTGTTCGGTCTGTCAAAATCGCTGACGGCGTAATTGTCGAAATTCTAACATTATCTGTTCTAACATCTTGCATCGCACCTTCACTCAATCCAATCACTGCATATTTTGTTGCTGAATACAGTGCACTCCCTTTCGTTCCTTTCAATCCTGACATCGAGGAAACATTAATGATATCCCCAGTTTGACGTTGTTGCATAGAAGGTAGCACAAGTTTCATCGCGCGATACATACCGAATACATTCGTCTCCATCATTTCGCGAAAACGCGCTTCGCTAGATTCCATAAATGGTGTGTAATCCATTTGACCAGCGTTATTAATCAAAATATCGATTTCACCGAGCTCTGAATTAACAGTATTCACCATCTGTTGAATGTCTTCTTCAACAGCCATATCTGCTTTAATCGCGATAATTTTACTATCTGATATTTCCTGAGAAATTTTTTCTTTCGCTGCGTTCACTTCATCAAGGTCTCTAGAAGTGATTGCCACATGAACGCCTTCTTGAGCAAGACCCATTGCAATCGCATAACCTAACCCCTTTGAAGCTCCGGTAACAAGCGCAACTTTTCCTTTAATATTTTGCATCGTGACACTCCTTAAAGATTTGTTGATACAAGCGTACCATAGACGAGTTTATTTATTAAATCGATAAGCAATGTAGGCACTTAATAATAGTATTGAACCGACTACCATTTTCAGGAGTGAAGGAAACTCAAAGGTAGCTCCTTGATTCATTTGAAGGATCAGGAAATATGCGCCGATTAATATTAATGTAAATAATGAAGATATAACCCATATAAGTAAAAATTCAGTAAGCTGAAACTTCACTATAAATGGGATGTGTTTTATGAAAAATACTACCCCTATAAAGAAAAATACAAATGAAATCAATGTCACAAAAATCCCCGTTATAAAAGGAATAATTCCATAAGTTGTTTGTGGTGGAATATTGAAAAAGAAATCAACAATATAATCTGAAATACCACCACCCATAAAGTAAAATCCAAAGAAAATCATGATGAGTGAAATGATTGGCATGACTAATTTTCTTGGATAAGGTAAGGCATCTGTAATTTCCTTAGCATAAGCTTTTGGATTATCGCCAATCATTGTATGGATATCTTTTCCTTGTTTTTGAGCTTGTATTGTATGCTCTAAAACTTCCATGAGTACTTCTTCAGTTTCTTTAGATGTTCTAAGAGAAGTTCTAATGTACATTAATATATTTTCATAAACCTTTTTATTGTACTTAGTGAGTTGTTTACGGAGCTCATTATTTTCATGAGCAAGTTGATCTTCATTCATTGACTCCATCCCCTTTTAAAATATTTTGAATCGGTTCATGAATTTGCTGCCATTCATGAACCATTTGTTCAAGTTCTTCTTCCCCTTTGCTTGTGATGAAATAATATTTTCGCTTTGGCCCTAAGTCAGATTTGCGGTATTCACTATAAATCAAGTCGTTTTTTTGTAGTCTCAATAATACTGGATAGATTGTCCCCTCACTAATATTATCTAATCCATATTGTTGCAATCGTTGAGATAATTCATACCCATAGATTACTTCCCGACTAATGATTTTAAGAATACACGCATCGATGATCCCCTTTAATAACTGTGTTCTTTTAGCCATTCTCCCACCTACTTTGTATTACAAGGTACCCTGTATAAAGTTAGCTACTATGTATAGCAAAGTAGCTAACTACATCGTACTTTATTTGTTTTGTGATGTCAAACATCTGTATAATGGTGAAATAAGGAAGGTGTTTATTATGGAAATCAAAGAAATTCAAATGAGTGAATTAGAGTCTAAAATTTCATTAGGTGAATCGTTAAATATTATCGATGTGCGTGAGGATTTTGAGGTACAGTTCGGGATGATTGATGGGGCAGAGCATATCCCAATGAATGATGTACCGAATCGTTTAGATGAATTTGATCAGGATCAAAAATATTACATTGTATGTAAAAGTGGTGGACGAAGTGCGGATGTTGCGATGTTTTTGAATCGGCATGACATTGATGCGGTTAATGTAGACGGTGGTATGATGGAATATAAGGGAGGTCAGTAAAATGAATGAGCGTTATCAGAAAGTGCTTGTATTATATTTGTTAGCAAATGCAGTGGTAAAGGTATTGAATGGTGAGTTTAAAATTTGTAAGTGGATTAAAGATTCACTCGTTGGGTATACGATATTTTCAATTGGCTTACGTGAGATGACAAAGCGAAAAAATAAATAATAAAAGCTCTCCATTCAATGGAGAGCTTTTATACGTTCTTCGGTGCTTGTTGAATATTTTTAGCCATATACGATTTAATATACTGATGCGTATCTTTACTCGCTAAGATATATACGATGTCATTTTTCTCAAGCACTAATGAACCTTCAGGCATTAACAATTGATTGTCTCGGACGACTGCATTAATATTCACACGTTCTGTAAAGTCTAAATCTTGAATCGCCTTATTTTTCCAAGATGAGTTCGGTGTAATAATGTATTCACGAATATCCATTTCCGAAACTTCACCGGCGACCATATCGAAGTGGTATGGTGAGCTAATCGATTCACCTTTATTTAACCCGAGCCAATTAGCAAGAGGCAAGAGTGTCATCCCTTGGAGCAATGCACTGAGTAGCACGACGAAGAAGACGACGTTAAAGATAAGTTCGGAACTAGGTACTTCTGCAAGCAATGCATACGTTGCGAGAATAATCGGTACTGCGCCTCGAAGTCCAGCCCATGAAATGAATGTGAGTTGTTTTGTAGTTAAGTCGGTCCAAAAGAGTGTCGTAAAAACACTGATTGGTCGAGCGATAAACATTAGGATCAAAGCGATAAATAATCCTCCCCACATAATGGATACAAGTGATGATGGAAAGACGAGTAACCCAAGTAAGATGAACATGCTCATCTGTCCCATCCAGGCAAAACTTTCACCGAATCGAATGATACTCGTTCTATAACTTAACGGTTGATTACCGAGTACGAGTGAAAAGATATATACGGCAAGTAATCCACTGACACTCATCCAAGAGGAGACGCCGTATGTTAAGAATGTAAGCGTCAACGCGAGAATTGGGTATAATCCTGTTGCTTCGAGCTTCATCCAATTAATCAGATAAACACCAGCGTAACCAGCTAACACTCCAACAATTACCCCACCAACCATTTGCCAAATAAACATTAAGACAGACTCGAAAATCGTTGCATCGGGAATCAATATTAAGCTGATCATCATCGTCGTTAAAAATAAAGCCATCGGATCGTTTGTTCCAGATTCAACTTCAAGAATATTTTTGATTTTTAGGTTGATTTTTTTGTTGCCGAGAATACTAAATACTGCAGCAGCATCAGTCGAACCAACAATCGCACCAAACAGTAATCCTTGTTGCCATGATAGGTCTAAGATGAACATAGTGGCTACAGCGACAATAAGTGTTGTGATGAATACACCAACTGTTGCAAGGATACCTGCATATGTAAGTGAAGATTTTACTTTTTGATAGCTTGTCTGAACACCACCATCGAATAGAATTGTGATGAGTGCCATCGTACCAATGGCTTGAGCGATCAATGCGTTGTTGAAAGTGAAGAAAGAGTTTAACCCCATACCAACAAGTAGAAATACAATTAAAGAAGGAAGGCCAAGTTTTGACGACAACGTCGTTGTAGAAATCGCGATAAAAAGTAAAAAGCCGATAAATAAAATAATCAAATCGGTAGTAATATAAATCACCTCGTTAAATTCTTATTTAGTATATCATATTTATTCACAGAATATTAAGTATACGCATCGGAATAGAGGATTCAGATGGATTCATTTCTATAAATGAACTTTTGCATTTTTTAAGAAATCACCCTCCGAAAAAACGATATATATAGTAGGAGGTATTTTTTTATGATTTTAAAAAATTTAAAATGTAGTAATACTTTGAACTATCTTCAAAATGCTAATAATCGTTGTACTTTGAATGAAACGGACGAACATCAATTGCAGACATTAATGAAAGGGATTGAAGGTGAACGCCTGTTTTTGAATTGCTTCGAACATTGCGAGAACATATTGAAGCTATGGGATTTACAAATCGATTATCGAGGTTTAGTTCAGTTCGATATATTATTTATTGTTCAAGGTGTTGTGTATCATTTTGAAATAAAAAATTATAACGGTTTATTTGTTGAACAAGGAGATAATTTGCAAGGCCCGTCAGGATTTATTTACCGAGGGATTTATTCTCAATTGGACCGTCAACATATGATGCTGAAAAATGTATGCCAAGGGTTTAAAGTAGTATCAAAAATTGTAATGATCAATCCAGGGTTTAAAATAAATACGAATCGTAGTGATATAATATTTCATAGTGATTTGGATGAATTGGTGAGGAAATTTGCTCAAGTTGAATCGTTCACTGCAATGGATTTAAAATTAGCTCGGAAACTTGAAGCAATGCATATTCAGGACAGTAAGTTTGATCGAATTTTTTACTATCCTTTTAATGAATTGAAGAAAGGATTGAAATGTCCTAACTGTAGAAAAATTTTAGAGCATCCAGTCAAAACTAAAAAGAAAATTATTTGTTCATGTGGTCATATGATAAATAAGCGTGAAGCGATCATGTTGAGTATAGATGAAATTGAATGTTTGAAAAATGATTATTTTACGTGTAGTGAAGTCTCTGAATGGGCTGGAGTATCGGCAAATATGGTATATCGAATTTTAAGAAATGAAGATGCGTACGATCGAATAGGACATTTTAAAGACGCACGTTATCGGAAAAAGCGACATCAGAGTAAATCGGAGATACTCTGAATACGGGATGGAAAATGAAAGAAAAGGTGCTGGTAATCAGAGTAAATCGGGGATACTCTGAATACGAGACGAAAAATGAAAGAAAAGGTGTTGGTAATCAGAGTAAATCAGAAATACTCTGAATACGGGACGAAAAATGAAAGAAAAGGTGCTGGTAATCAGAGTAAATCGGAAATACTCTGAATACAGGATGGAAAATGCAAGGAAAGTTATTGGTAATCAGAGTAAATCGGAAATACTCTGAATACAGGATGGAAAATGCAAGGAAAGTTACTGGTAATCAGAGTAAATCAGAAATACTCTGAATACGGGATGGAAAATGCAAGGAAAGTTATTGGTAATCAGAGTAAATCGGAAATACTCTGAATACGGGACGGAAAATGAAAGAAAAGGTGTTGGTAATCAGAGTAAATCGGAAATACTCTGAATACAGGACGAATAAAAACTACCGCCTATCAAGCGATGTCGCTTGATAGGCGGTAGTTCCTTATTATTTATTCAATTGTTCATTTAAATATTCTACAAATTGTTCTTTGTCACCTTCGATGATGTCTTTCATTTTGACACGCATTTCGCCCATTTGTAAAAACAGGTCATCCTCTTGAATAAAACCGCTTTGGATTGCATTATACGGGATATTTCGTTGATATACCTCGTCTTTCATTAAAGCGTTCATAATCAATCGCTCATTCGTTAAAATATAAGCTGCTTTGTATTCGCTTTGACCTTCAATTTCGTATTCAACCGTTCCTACAACTGATGGACCGACTTTTTCTGTTGGATATAACTCGTCAAATTTTAATTCGTTTAATTTCATCCTTATTCATCCTCCTTATAATGTGGTGATTTTTGCATTAAGTTTTCTACAAAATCACGATACCCTTGCCGTTCATTCGCATATTCATGCATGACTTCGAACCAATCATGTCCTACTTTATCAAAAATTTGAGCCATGCGCTTTGATTGTGCTTCAGTTAATTTTTGTTCTAGCAATTTTCCTTTGCGTGTTAAATATAAATGTTTAACACGCCGATCTTGTTCGTTATTACGCTCTATGATATATCCTTGTAATTTCAAGTCTTGTAACGTTTTATGGCTGCCTTGCTTTGAGATTTCTAACACTTTAATTAACTCTTTCAAAGACATCCCTTCGCGGCGTGCGATAAAAAATAAAAATCGATGATGTTGGCGACGTAGTCCGAACTCGGATAAAATTTCATCGGCGGTTTCTGTGAATGTATGATATGCAAAATAAAAAGTCATAATTTCATCGTGGTGTGATGTCATAAAAATACACTCCTAAATTTAAGTCAACTTTATTGACCTATTATATCAAAAAGTGTAAATTATGAATAGAAAAGAGTTTTATCAAGAAAGGATGAATGCAAGATGACATATACAGTAGGACATTATTTATTTGATCGATTAGTAGATGTAGGTGTAGATCGAGTGTTTGGAGTACCTGGTGACTTCAACTTGACATTTCTAGACACAATTGTCAGTCATGACAAATTACAATGGATCGGTAATACGAATGAATTGAATGCGGCTTATGCAGCGGATGGATATGGGCGTATCAATGGTATCAGTGCAATGGTGACAACATACGGTGTTGGAGAATTGAGTACAGTTAACGGGGTCGCTGGTTCATATGCAGAACGTGTACCCGTTGTTGCAATTACTGGTGGTCCAACGTCAGTTGTTGAACATGCTGGGAAATATGTTCACCATACGTTAGGTGAGGGAGACTTCAAAGATTTCCAAAAAATGTTCGAGCCGATTACAGTTGCTCAAACGAGATTGACTCAAGTGAATGCAAAGGAAGAGATCGATCGAGTGATTCGCCTTGCAATTATGGAACAACGTCCAGTGCATATTCATTTGCCAGTTGATGTCGCAGCGAAAGAAGTAGAAGAAGGGTTACTTGAATTCGATGTGACGGAGAAAAATATTACGTCTGAACATAAACAATGGTTGAGTGAATTGAAAGAAACAATTGACAATAGTAAGCAACCAGTTATTTTAACTGGTCATGAGATTAATAGCTTTAAGCTTCATGATGAATTGAAAGCATTCGTTGAAGCAACGAATATCCCAATCGCTCAATTATCTTTAGGTAAAGGTGCAATTGATGAGACGATTGATCAATATATCGGAATGTATGCAGGGGCAATTTCTGAAGATGATGTGCGTAACTATGTGGATTCAAGTGACTGCATCATAAATATCGGAGCGAAGTTAACGGATTCTGCAACAGCTGGATTCTCACAAAAATTTGATGCAAAAGATATGCAGATCATTAATCATCGCAATACTGATATTCTGAATTATCATGATGAAGATATTGCGTTAAGTGTATGGCTTAAAGAATTACAAGATTTAGGCATTAATAAACGTAACGATGAGTACAAAACTTATCAACATCAATACGATGTGTTAGTTGATGAAGTAACGGGTAATGAATTAACACAAAAATCATTACACAGCTTAATGAATCAGTACTTAGAACCTAATGATATATTGCTGGCTGAACAAGGAACATCATTCTTTGGTGCGTATGAAATGCACTTACCATCAAAAGTGAGCTACATTGGTCAACCTTTATGGGGGTCAATTGGATATACGTTACCGGCATTGTTAGGCACTCAGATGGCTGACTTAGATCGCCGTAATATCTTGATGATCGGTGATGGTTCACTTCAACTCACAGTTCAATCCATTTCAACAATGATTAGAGAAGGCATTAAGCCGATTATATTTGTAGTGAATAATGACGGTTACACAGTTGAACGTATTATTCACGGAGAGAAACAACACTACAATGACATTAAAATGTGGGACTATAAATCAATACCTGCAACATTTGGTGCTAAAGAAGGTGAAGTTGAACTTCACGATGTGAAAACTGATAAACAATTTGTTGAAGTGTTTGAAAAGATTAATAAGAATAAAGAAGTCATGCATTATGTTGAATTACACACAGCGGTAATGGATGCACCTGAAAACTTATACGAGATAGGCAAAGCATTTGCAAATCAAAATAAGTAATCATACAATGAAGTTATAGTCCTTGTGCAAACGATTACAATATAGGAGGAATTATAGATGGTTAACGTTAGAGATTATATCGACGAAAGTTATAAATTATTAATTAATGGTGAATTTGTAGACGCTGAAAGTGGCGAAACATTAAAGACATACTCACCGTCAACAGGTGAAGAATTAGCGACATTCGCTAAAGCGGGTCAAGCGGATGTAGATAAAGCGGTAAGTGCTGCTCAAGAAGCATTCAAAACATGGAGCAAGACTTCATTGCAAGAGCGTCAAGCATTACTTCATAAAATTGCTGATAAAATCGAAGAAAATGCCGATCGTATTGCATATGCAGAGTCTATGGACAATGGTAAAGTATTACGTGAATCAACAGGGATTGATATTCCATTAGGTACAGATCACTTCCGTTACTTTGCAGGTGTTCCTCGTACCGAACTTGGAACGGTGACTGAAATGGATGAGAATACAATGAGTTTGGTTACTAGTGAACCAATCGGAGTTGTTGGTGCGGTTGTCGCATGGAACTTCCCATTTTTACTTGCTTCATGGAAGTTAGCACCAGCACTCGCTGCGGGATGTACGATTGTCATTCAACCATCTTCTTCAACGCCGTTAAGTATGTTAGAGCTTGCTAAAATTATGCAAGAAGTATTACCGAAAGGTGTTGTGAACATTTTAACAGGTAAAGGATCTGAATCTGGTGATATGATCTTCAACCACGAAGGTGTAGATAAATTATCATTTACCGGTTCAACTGAAGTTGGATACTCAGTTGCTGATGCAGGTGCGAAGCGCTTAGTTCCAGCAACGTTAGAGCTTGGTGGTAAGAGCGCGAACATTATCTTTGACGATGCAAACTTTGAGCAAGCATTAGAAGGCGCTCAAATTGGTATCCTATTCAACCAAGGTCAAGTATGTTCTGCAGGAAGCCGTGTACTTGTGCAAGAAGGCATTTACGACAAATTCGTAGATGCACTTGTGAAGAAGTTTGAAGATATTAAGATTGGTAACCCATTAGAAGAAGGTAGTATCCTTGGTTCAATTACAAGTGAAGGTCAATTGAAGAAAATTATGGGCTACATGGACACTGCTAAAGAAGAAGGATGCAAGATTTTAACAGGTGGAGAACGTGTGACAGGTGGAGAATTTGATAAAGGATTCTACTTCAAACCGACAATTATCGAAGTACCAAACAATAGTGTGACAGTAGCACAAGAAGAAATCTTCGGACCTGTTATTACAGTTCAGAAGTTTAGCACGAAAGAAGAAGCGATTGACATTGCGAATGATTCTATTTACGGCTTAGCTGGTGGTGTATTCTCAACAAATATTAATACTGCATTAGACGTTGCACGTAACGTTCGTACTGGTAGAATGTGGGTTAACACATATAACCAAGTACCATCAGGTGCACCGTTTGGTGGATACAAAAAATCAGGAATCGGTCGTGAAACATATAAAGATGCAATTGCGAACTTCCAACAAACGAAAAACATTTACATTAACACATTAGACGCTACTATGGGGTTATACGAATAATTAACACAAATAAATAAGCGCTAAAGCATCATGCTTTAGCGCTTATTTTTATTTTATACGTTTATTTTTGAATATCCTTCTTTAACGTTAATGATATTTGTAAATCCACGATGCTCTAATATTCCAATGGCAATACTACTACGTAGACCAGATTGACAGTGAACGTAAATTTTATCATCATGGTTAAATGGAATGTCTTCTTTCATTAACCGACCGTGCGGAATATGAACGGCATGCTCAATATGACCACGATTATATTCATCTTGAGAACGAATATCTAAAATATGTTCCTCTTGACCAGTGATTGCAGCGGCATCGACAGTGTTTGTCATAATATCAGTTGATGGTTTAATGTAGCCTTTCACTTGATTGAAGCCAATCCATTGTAACGTCTTCGCTGCTTGATTTACTGTATCACGGTCCCCGATGAGTATAACCTCCTCATCATAATTCAAATAAAATCCGATTTGATTGATGAAGTTCTTATCATATGGAATATTGATCGCACCACGTTGGTGTCCACCGTGAAATGCTTCTCGACTTCTTAAGTCAAAGTGTAATAACGATTTATCATCATGAGCGAGTGGGTATACTTCATACGGTGAAATTAATTCAGATCCAAATTGATTGATTTCTTTCATTTTTGCAAAGTGCGTCGGTGGATCTGGTTGTTCACTTGTTAACGCATCGATAAATTGTGATTCATCTGTGATTTTAAATGCCCAGTTGTTCTCTCGTTCGTAGCCAAGTGTAGACATTGGAATGGCACCGAGTGCTTTACCACATGGACTACCGGCACCATGACCAGGCCATATTTGGATATAATCTGGTAAGTCTTTTGTTGACTGAATGGACTTGAACATCGCTTTCGCACCGATTTCTGTAGAACCTTCTACTGAGACTGCTTTTTCTAATAAATCAGGACGTCCAATATCTCCAATAAATAAGAAGTCTCCTGTAAATAGTCCCATTGGAACGGATGAACCGCCACCAATATCTGTTAATAAAAAGCTAATACTTTCAGGTGTATGGCCTGGTGTGTGCAATACTTTTAATTCAATATGGCCGACTTTAATGATATCATCATGTCCAACGAAGTGTGTATTGTCAGGCATGTTTTTATATCCTAACGAGTCATCACCTTCTTTAGACACATGGATGTGTGCGTTCAGTAATTTTGCGACATCACGAATACCTGATGCATAGTCGGCATGAATGTGAGTTTCAACAGCTTGAGTAATCGTAAAGCCTTCTTTATTTGCGACATCAATATATTGTTGTAAGTCTTTGTTAGGGTCAACGATTAATGCTTCATTCGTTCTTTGACAACCGATTAAGTAAGATGCGTGTGATAAATGGTCATTGTAAAATTGTTTAAAAAACATAAAATCTCTCCTTAAATTTAAATAAATAGATTATGGTTGGCGTGCTCAGTTTCGGCAATATACATTGCAACGCCGCCGTATTCTACGTCTGTTCTAAGTTCCTCTTTAGAAATACCCATGACATTCATGCTCATCGTACATGCAATGAATTTCACGCCTAAGTTAGAAGCGGTATCTAGTAACGTCGGTAATGAATTAACATTTTTACTGTTCATCGTATAGCGCATCATTTTATTTCCAAGTCCAAACATATTCATCTTTGATAATGGCATCTGGATTGCTTTTTTAGGCAGCATCATGTCGAACATTTTTGCGATTCCGTCTTTTTTCACTTTCGTCGTGGATGCTTTCTTTAATGCGCTAAGTCCCCAGAATGTGAAGAATATTGATACGTCACGACCGCTAGCTTTTGCTCCATTCGCGATAATCATTGCAGCAACTGCTTTATCTAAATCACCACTGAATAAGACGATGGTTGTTTTGTTACCTGAATTTACAACTTCCATATCTCCTGGTGTCTGCTTTTCAATAATGGCATGAATGTAGTCATCATACTCTTCTAATAAAATTGCCTTATGCTTTGTTTGGTTCACGTAACTTTTAATATCGTTGACAAAACCTTTGTCTGTCACAGTGATATCTAATTGTTCACCGTCTTTCATTTGATTTAACTCTTGGCTAATGTTGACGATAGGACCAGGACATTGAAGACCACTATAATCTACTTTTTTACGGTTTGATTTGACCTTTTCACGATCTGTTTCGATTGTTTCTTCTGATAGATGTTGATCTTGATAAGACAAGTAACCACCATCCAAGTTAATAATCTCATAACCTTGATCAGATAGGAACTCACTTGCTCTTGCACTTCGTCCACCTGATCTACAGAATACGTAGTATGTGCGGTCTTTTGGTAAATCAAATGTATCTATTTCTTCAATCGGATGGTTGATTGCATTATGAATTGTACCTAACTGTACTTCTTCTTTAGTTCTCACATCGATTAATTGTGCGTTGTCTGAAAGTGTCTTGAATTCTTCGTTTGTAAAGTTTTTCATATGTTTTGTTGTCATTGGCATGATTAACACTCCTTTTAAATTATAACTGTATGCCTATAAGGGTATATTACAATATATAAATATTTACGTCAAGTACCCATAGGGGTATTTGACAAAGTGATGTGATAGAGGTATGATATACACACTGAAAATAAAGAAAGGAAGAATGGAAAATGAAATATGATAAGAAATTAATCCATCGAATTAATCGAATTCAAGGACAATTGAACGGAGTCGTTAAGATGATGGAAGAAGAACAAGATTGTAAAGATGTTGTGACGCAGTTGAGTGCATCAAAAGGATCGATTCAACGATTAATGGGGATTATTGTCAGTGAAAATTTAGTAGAATGTATTAAAGACGCTGAGGGTAGTGAGGCTGAGCAGGAGATGATCAATCAAGCGATAGAGTTGATCGTGAAGAGTAAATAATGGATGTAGTGCTTATCGTCATTACATTATTAATCGGTGTCATCGGAGGGTTTATTGCTGGTTTAGTAGGTATTGGTGGTGCGATTATTATTTATCCAATGATCATACTGATTCCACCGTTATTTGGGTTAGAAGGTTTTACAGCATATACTGCATCAGGGTTAACGAGTGCCCAAGTTTTTTTTAGTACACTGAGTGGTACGAATCGAGCACGTAAAAGACCATTCTTTAATTTGCGATTGGTTGGTTATATGGGTGTTGGAATGATTGTTGGGAGTATTATTGGAGCAATTATTTCACAACACTTCACAGAACAGATGATTAACTATGTATACATTGCTGTCAGCATATTAGCTATTATGTTGATGATATGGAAGGTTAAGCCAACTATTTCTGCAAGTATTCGAGTCCATTGGTCAATGGCCATTGTAGGTGTATTTATTGGTCTTATCTCAGGTGTGATTGGCGCCGGTGGAGCATTTATTATTATCCCGATACTCCTTACGGTATATAAATTACCGATGAATACAGTTGTCACGAATAGTATTGTCATTGCATTTATCTCTTCTATAGGCGCATTTGTCATGAAGTTATTCCAAGGATTTGTTCCACTAGAACATGCAATATGGATGGTTATAGGAAGTCTTGTGATGGCTCCGATTGGAATGAAAGTTGGAGAAAAAGTTCCAGACGCAGTCCAAAAAGCAATCATCATTATATTAATTGCCATTGCGATTATACAGTTATTAACTTAAAAACGACGTGCTGAGTGTAGTGAACCCAAAAAGTTGAACTTTTTGGGTTCACTACAGTCGAGTAAGCAGGCATTTTTTAATTATCTGTAATTCTTTCTCCTGTATCGAAATCAAAGAAATGCCCTTTATCCATATCAAAGGCAAAGGTCATTGTGTCGCCGGGTTTATTTTGGTTATGCGCATCTACCCTTGCTACAATCTCTTCTCCTTCAAGTTCGGAGTAAATCATAAATTCCGAACCAAGCAGTTCATTCACCCTGACTTTTATATCGAACGGTGATGCTTCTTCCGGCTTAGAAAGCTGCTGATACTCCTGAACATTCTCAGGACGGATGCCAAATTTAATTTTCTTATCTGTATACCCATGCTCTTTCAGTATATGCTTGTCAGCTTCCGCAACCTTAATATTTGTATTGCCGATTTTTAAAAGTTCCCCGTCAAATATACCATCGAATATATTCATAGAGGGTGAGCCAATAAATTGAGCAACAAATAAGTTGTTTGGTGTATTATAAACTTCCTGAGTCTGCAATTAAAATCATTGCAGACTCAGGAAGTTTTACTGCACTGTAAATTTTAGTCATACTCATCCTGCTTTCTATAAATACTCTTTATAGCTTATATAGCCTAAAGTTAATAAATTAAACTCATCCAATGACAACAAAAAAACCGTACTATCTGGATAACCAGATAGTACGGTTTTTAATATTGGTGTTAGATCTTACCACCAGTTGTTAGCATTACGGAATTGGATTGCTGCATCGATTGAACCGTAACGTTGTTCAGCATAGTTAAGCATACCTGATGTTTGTTCTGCTACTGAACCAGTACCCCATGATTCTTTAGTTTGGCCAAGTCCTCGGTAGCCGTTCGGACTTACTGCATTTGGATTACCGCTTGATTCTGGTAATACGATTGAGTTCCACATTGCTTCAGTTCCGCCAGCAGCTAAGAATTGTGACTTAGTAGATCCGCCAGTTGATTGTGTTGTTTGTGGAGCTGGTGTTGCTGCTGCAGGTTCTTCTACAGTTTGAGTTTCTTCTTGAACAGCTGGAGCTGCTTCTTGTGTATTGTTAACTTCTTGTGTTTGTACAGCTTCATAGTTTTGAACTGTTTGTGTTTCTTCTTGAACAGCTGGAGCTGCTTTTTCTACTGCAGGTGCTTGGTTTTGTGCATCTGCTTGGCCATTCATTTCGTATGCCCATGAGAAGTAAGTTCCATCTGATTCGAAGTCGTAGTTAAAGTTGTTGTGGTTAAAGTTGTAGTCATATTCACCTTCGTGTAATGCTGATGCATTTAAAGCACTTGGGTTATTTTGAGCTGTGTGAGCAAGTTCTTCTTTATTAAGATCGTATGATGATGCTTCTGCGTCCTGACCTGCTGCAATTCCTGTTACGCCTAAACCTAATACTAATGTAGTAGCTAATACTGTTTTCTTCATAAAAATTTCTTCCTCCATTTAAATAAATTATATAGTAAACTGATTTGATATTTTTTCTCTAAAGCTAATCACACTTTTTATGTCTTGCTTCCTGACGACAGTTATCAATGTAACACAGAATATTTTTACGTGTGTTACAGCTCAATAATAAAGAAGTTACAATTCCTAACGGAACTGTAATAATGATATCTCACTGTATTATTTCTGACTATTACCATTAAACGGACATATTCGTGTAACACAACTGCCAAATTAGACACACGTTTGATAAAAAAACACCGTATTCTGAAAAAATCAGATACGGTGTGATTGATTATTTACAGATCTCTTTCATCGACACCTGCATTTTTTTGCTCTTCATATTGTTTTTCTTCTTTTTCAAGATATTCTTTCATACGTTTCGTATTTGGCGTTATCGTTAAGCCAAGATATTTTCTTTCTTCGTTTGCATCCTTATAGAAGGAAATCATCATCATGATAATGACGAAGCTGAATGGCAGTGCAGCGATAATCGCTGCGGACTGCAGGGCTTCAAGTCCGGTATCTCCGCCTGATAATAGCAGTATAAAAGCAATAGCTGACAAGCTGATGCCCCACACGACCTTAATACTTGCTGCAGGGCGAAGTGAACCATATGATGTTTGCATGCTGAGTACAAAGGTTGCGGAGTCCGCTGACGTAATAAAGAATGACGATACTAAAATAATCGCGAGAATCGACAGAGGAACGCTCAAAGGCATCTCATTAAAAATAGCGAATAACTGAGTTTCCGGGCCGAATTCTACAAGCGCCGGTACCTTGCTCGCAATTTCAATGCCGGTAACACCAAATACAGTAAACCAGATGATACCGATAGAGGTCGGCACAATAAGCAGTCCTAAAATAAATTCACGCACTGTACGTCCTTTTGATACCCGTGCGATAAAAATGCCGACAAAAGGACTCCAGCTGAGCCACCATGCCCAGTAGTAAATAGTCCATGACTGGAGCCACTCGTTTTTCTGATTGTTTAAAGGAGCTGCATCGAGCGTTCTTGCTATAAATGTATTAATATACTCGCCGGCAGCTGTCGGCAGCATATTCAAGATAAGAAGCGTCGGCCCCAGTATAAGAATAGCCAGCAGCAGGACAGCGGCGAGAAGCGTATTCAAATTGCTCAGGTATTTAATTCCTTTACTTAGACCGCTCCAGGCACTGCCTAGAAACAAGACAGTGACGACGGCGATAATAAGCCCCTGGATACCGATGTTAATCGGGACACCAAACAAGTAATTCAGGCCGCCGTTGATTTGAGTTGTGCCGATACCTAAAGATACAGCGACTCCGACCGCAGTTGCAAATACAGTCAGGACATCTATAAGTATTCCGACTGGTCCGTCTACTCTATCACCAAGTATAGGACGTAAAGTTTTTGACAGGAGACCCGACTCACCTTTTCTGAACTGAAAGTAAGCCAGAGCAAGTGCAACAGCACCGTACATTCCCCAAGCATGTGCACCCCAGTGAAATATGGTTGCTCTGATTGCTTCCAGCATTGCCTCCTCTGTTTCGGGGTCGGCAGTTGCCGGTGCGAAAAAGTGGGCGATTGGTTCTGATGTACTGTAGAATATCATCCCGATACCCATGCCTGCACTGAACAGCATCATCAGCCATGAACGTGTACTGAATTCAGGCTTGTGGTGCGGTTTTCCGAGTTTTAATTTGCCAATTGGACTGAAGATAAGAAAAATACAAAAGAATAAAGTAACGGAGGTGATTATCATGTAATACCATCCGAAGTAATTACTCACCCCGTCTGCTATGAAGCCTGCCACCGACCCGAATCCCTTTGGATTTATGGCGCCGATAACTACAAGTGTGCCGACTATCAGCACAGAATATATAAATACTTTCGACAATTTTTTACTGGCTGGATCTGAAGAATCTTTCATTAATGTGCTCCTTAATATTTTTAGGATGCGGATTATTCATCCGCGATTCCTTTTCTTTTAAATAAATAACCTATTGATAATATCAAACTTACACATCGAGTGCAATTTGAATATGAAAACAGCCGCATTTTCTGTAATGCGGCTGTTATAAAATTTAATTGTTAGCTGCTTTTTTATTACCGATTTTAACCGGACGTCCGGCAACAAGACCAAGTATAGCGATAATTATTGCTGCAGCCATCAAATATTCAAAGGCGCCGTCCATCCAGTGTAATCAGACAAGATTCCGAGAAATAACGGTCCTGCTGCGGCAATCAGATAACCGATTGACTGAGCGATGCCAGACAGGGAATACGGGTCCGCAGCACGGAGAACATTACAGCGAGGCTGAACGTTGTCCCTGCGCCGGGTCCTGCAAATATAAGCGCGGGAATGATGAGGAAAGTCGGCATAAATGCTATGCCAAACAAGCCGATAAAGAAAAAAGCCCGCTCGGTCAGCGGGCTGAACTTTTAGTTTTCAAATTTGGCCATTTTATTCGCTTTTTCTTCATACTTAGGGAATTTATCTTTCAGCCATAATACTAACAATACGAGCAGATAAGCACCTGCAGCTATTGCTAGCAGGATATATATTATTGTGCTGAATTCCATGTTAAATGCCTGGCCGAAAATCGCATCTTTAAAGCTGGACACGACGAATGCCATCGGCAGGAATTCATAAAGCGTTTGATAGAAATTGTTTGCAGTTTCTATCGGGAAAGTTCCGCCGCTTGATGATAACTGTACAATCAGCAGCACGATTCCGAGGAATTTTCCGAAGTTGCCGAATATCATTACCAGCAATCCTATAATGGAAATGGAAACGAGAGACCATACAAGCATCGCAAAGTAAAATCTCCAGTGGCTGGCAATTTCAATCTGCATTACCCAGACAATTGCAGCATACAGCAGAGTTGTAATGATTACCGAGTGAGATAAAAACAGCAGACCGCGGCTGAGCCACTGGCTGAATACATTTTTCTTATTTTCGAATATTTTATTCATCGGGTATACAACATTAAATGTAATAGCTCCGATATACAGGCTGACTGCAATAATTAACGGTGCAAAACTCTGCGCATAGTTTTGTGTATCCACCATGGACTCAATATCCAGGTTAACAGGACTTGCAATCGCTTCTGCTCCCTCATCACTGAAAACAATATTCTGCTCTTCTATTTCCGCAAGCAGCTCGTTAAATCTGGTATCAACCTCTGTAAGTGCTTCTGCCAATTCGCTGGAGCCTGCTTTCAACTCGCTGATACCGCCGTTCATTTGCCCAATACCTGAATTCAATTCAGAAGCCCCGCCAGCAAGCTGTGTGCTGGCTTCATTTAACTGGCCTGCTCCATTTTCAAGTTCTGACTGTGCACCTTGAACCGGCTGTGCATAATTTCCAAGCATTGGTGCCAGCTGAGTGATCTGTCCTGTAAATTGCTGTTCACCATTATACAGTGTTCCTGCTCCCTCGCTGACTTGTGAAGCGCCGCTTTCAAGGTTGTCAGCGCCTTCTTTTAACTGCGCTGAGCTGTCCTCGAGCTGGCCAAGTCCATCGTCAAGTGTGACTGCACCGTTCTTCAGCTCAGCAATGGCATCTTGTGCTTCATCACTCTGGTCAGACAAACTGCCGAGTTCGCTAATCAATGTTTTGGTATATGTTTCTGTAATTTCTTTTTGAACTGTTTCGACTAAGACTGAACCGACTTGTTCAGACATAATTGAACCGATGAAATTGAATCCCGGATTTGTCTTTAGTTTAAGGTTTACATTTTCCGGTGATTCGCTTAAGAAGGTCATGGCATTATCAGAAGCATCTGCAGGGATTTCCAGATATCCGTATGATTCTCCGCTTTTAATTGCTTCTTCTGCTTTTTCCAGAGTGGAAAATTGCCAGTCCAGCTGGTCGTTATCTTTCAGCTCAGCTTCGATTTCTTTTCCGAGCTCTATATCCTCATTGCCTGTATCTTCATTTACTATATGGAACTGCATATCGCCTGTGCGGTCATATGGGTCCCACATTGCACCGAGAAATGTCAATGCATATATAACCGGAAATAATGAAATGACTGCAAGAGATACTAATAACAACGGTTTTTTAAATACAAATTTAAAATCCTGTAACATTTAATCATCCTTCATTTTTTTGTGTTAAAGTTATCGTACACGATGTGCAATAAACCATGGGTATTCGGATTTTATGGTGGAAAAGTTGCTTCCACTTTAAACATCATGTCGGATTCATTTTCTTGTGGTGGTTCTATTGTTTTAAGATCTGGTAGTAATAATAAGTCTGACATATTGTTCATCCTTTACTACTCTGTGATGTTATAGTATTAAATATAGATTTGATATTGAAATTATCATTGCTAATTATTTTACTAACATCAATCTCATAAAGCATTTATATGATTGAAAACAAAAAACCTATCATTCACTATCCTACAATAAAAGGGTTATCCCATAGTTACACGGGATAACCTTACAATTATTAAATTATGCAGTTGCACAGCTACAATCTTTGCACTCGCAAACTTCATCAGTACAGTTGTCTACACATTCTTGACTACAGTAAACTTTTCCTGCTTCTTCTACTTTTGTTTCCCCAAGAAGACAATTACAGTTCGGTCTCGCACATTTTTCCATACTAAACACCTCCTTATTATTTAGGTAAATCTTCGGTTAAACACCAACCTCGATCTAATAGACTAACGACGCAATTATCAACAATTCGGTACCGAATAAAATTGCCTTCACGAATACTGCGAACGATGTCTTTATCAATCAATCGTTGAAGTTGGTTGGAAATGGCTTGAGGTTTCATTTCAAGCTGTTCTGCCACCTCGCTAACAGATGCATTTGGAGTTCGAAGCAAGGTATGCAGTATTCTAAGCCGTGTCCCGTTAGAAAGTATTTTAAAGGTCTCACTTAAACCTTCAGCGTTCTCTGTATCTAATAAGGGGCGTTCCGTTAGTTTTGGTTTTGGTGTACACCAGTTTTCAGACATTATTTCCTCCTCCATTTCACAATTACATTATATAGTGTAATGATTTTTGTGTCAAGAACCTGAAGTTCATATATGAGCATCTTTTTATCAGTACATTATAACGCCTTAATAAGATAAAATATAATTCCCTCTTGTTTGACTACCTACCCGTGATCACCCGTGTTTGATTTATAATTTTGTGGTATTATTATTTTTCCTTAGCATTCCACCAAACAATCCGATTTAACCACTATTTTTTTCGAATTATCAAAATGCTAATTCCACTATATATTCCGAAGACCCTTGATTTTTTGATGTTTTAAATTAAGATATATGTTAGCATATTTATAATTGAATGACAATCAGTCATTTTTGAATGGAGTGAAGATAATGCCGTCTATGAAGGACAAACGTAGTATAATTTTGAAGAGTGCAAAAGAGTTATTTGATCAATATGGTATTGAAAATACAAGAATTTCTGCAATTGTTAAGAAATCAAAAATTGCACAAGGAACTTTCTATTTATATTTCAAAAGTAAACAAGACTTATTATCTAAATTAAGTATTGATAGTATTCAAGAGTATAGTGATTATTTAAAAGAACATACAGATGTTGAACAAGGTGTCTATTACTTATTAGAGTTATCCATTGATCGAATTATTACAATGTCAAAAGACAGTCCAAAATTAACATTGATTGTGTTTGCAAGTGTGAATGAAGTGATGGAAGAGTCAGATTGGGAGATGTTATATGAACCTCTCAGAACGGTCCTAAAGGAGCGATTATTATATTCCATGAAAGCTGGGGATGTTAGAAGTGATCTGAATGTAGAATATACGATTACTTTCATTATCTCATTAATTGAGTCAACGGCTAAGCGATTTATTACCGTTCAACATGATGACGATATCGATCGATATAAAAAAGAGTTGATTGAATTTATTATGAATGCAATTCAATAAGAAAGTGAGCGATGTAAATGATTAGAATAAAGAGAGTATATGAAACAATAGATAGTGATCAATACAATGTCTTAGTCGACGGATTATGGCCTAGAGGGATAAAGAAGTCTGATTTGCATTATGATTTGTGGGCGAAAGATATTGCACCAAGTTCGACACTTAGGAAATGGTTTGATCATGATGAGGATAAGTTTGAAGCATTCGCTAATCAATATAAGGAAGAACTTAAAGAAAATGATAGTGAAACATTGAAAGTATTAATTGAAAAATCACGCACAGACGATATAACGTTGTTATATGCTGCGCGCGATACTCAATATAATCATGCGATTGTGTTGAAATCTTTTTTAGATGAGAGGAACTAGTTAATCAAATTATTAAGAAATACAAAGATAATGATAATCGGTAATACAAATCGAATGATAATCATCCATATTGTGTACATTGTCTTGCTAATCGATGAATCTGTGACGTTTAGTTGAGATTTGATGATGTTTTTATCCATAATGTAACCGACAAATAACGTTATAAGTAACGCACCAACTGGTAGTAATATATTAGATACTGAGTAATCCATAGTATCGAATATGGATTTACCGAAGAGCTGAACATCGCCAAGGACTCCAAATGATAAAGCAGAAGGGATGCCGATAATAAATGCGACTAATCCTATAATCATTGAAGTGGACATTCGTTTAGATGTCTGTTCCTTAATGACATTTGATACGTTAATTTCAATCATTGATAACGCAGATGTTAACGTTGCGAATAAGAACAACATTAAGAATAACAGGTAAAACAGTGTGCCGAATGGAATCTGTTCGAACACTTGTGGTAATACGATAAATAATAGTCCTGGTCCACCTTCTTCTACATCGATGCCTAAGGCGAATGTTGCAGGGAATATTGCAAGACCTGCAAGGATTGAGATAACAATGTTCATACTGACGATAGAGATGCCTGAGTTGACCAAGCTTGTTTCATCATCTAAGTAGGCAGCATATGTCATCATTCCAGTAACACCTAATGATAATGCAAAGAATGACTGTCCAAGTGCATAGATCAAACTTTCACTAGATAATGAACTGAAATTCGGTTGTAAAAAAAACTGAACACCTTCCATCGCACCATCTAATGTGAGTGAACGAATGACGATGATAATGAATGAGACAAAGAGTAAAGGCATCATAATTTTACTAGCCTTCTCTATACCTGATTCGATGCCTCGTCCAACGATTAAAGCAGTAATGAAGATGAAAGCACCTTGAGCAACAATAACCATCATACTATGACCGATTACACTGTTAAATAAATCTCCAGATGAATTGAGTGTATTCAGTCCGATAATATCTCCAATCGTGAGTACGATATAGATTAAGATCCAGCCTCCAATGACACTATAGAAAGATAATAGTAGTAACACTGCGAGTTGTCCTAGCATTCCAATGATTTTATAGTGTTTTTTTCCACCTAACAGTTCAAATGTTTTGACGGGGTATGTTTTTTTACTTCGACCAAGTACGAATTCAGCAAGAAGCAACGGTAATCCAATGAGCAATGTTAATAAGATAAAGATGAATAGAAACGCGCCGCCGCCATGATGGGCAGTCATATATGGGAATTTCCATACGGCTCCAAGTCCTATCGCACTGCCGGCAGCACTTAATATGAATCCGAGTTTTGATCCGAATTGATTTCCACTTTGCATTTTTAACACCCTCCAAGAAAATTTTATATAAAAAAGAAGAAGACTTACATTAGTTTGTGGATAAACTAATGTAAGTCTTCTTAATGAGATACTTTATTAGCTTAAACCATTAGTAATGGCTTAAGCATACACGAATAAGCCATCATACATGTGAGTGGCACTCACATGTACGATGACATATGAGCACTTTACTGTAGATAGCTCCAAAAATAGTTAAATTGTGTTGTGATGACTAATTCGTGTGTCATAAAGCATGACTCCTTTTATATATTGTTCACTATATTATAGTGTATTAGAAATTTTGTCAAATGTTTTGTTATAGAGCATTCATTTCTTTAACATAATAGTCATAAAGAGGTTTGTAATCGTCATTATCATATTGGTGATTAGCATCTAATAACATTTGCTCGATATTGATTAAAGCAACATGCCAATTTGTTATATCATGAATCAATCGATTGCTTAATGTCTCGCTCACTTGTGTTAGACTACACATCGTCGAAATGGGGCTTTGAGAATGTAGATCGAATTGCACATATCCTTTCGGCCATTCTAATTTTAGAAGTTCATCATTCGACACAGAAAGTATCGGTAACGTCAGTGATGAACTATTCGTTTCATCCAATTGGAGTGTGAAATTTGAGCCGTCTTTAACCTGATCAAAATGTATCATTTCATTCCATTGTGACGTTTGCTTTGTAATACATTCAAAAACTTTAGATGGTGATGCATCGAATGTCTTTTTGAACACTACATAGTATTTTTTGTCCATTTCGAAAATCTCAGGATATTCATAAGTCATGATATAATACTCCTTGAATAGATAAGATATTCATAGTTTAACATAACTTACATATGTATATATAAATTGAATGAGGAGTGTTATTATGATACACCGTTTTGAATTGAAAGGGAGATGGACAGGCGGTCGAAATAGCCAAGGTACGATCAAGATGGATGCGTTGGACAGTGACGTATCCATTCCTGAATCAATGGATGGACCAGGTGTCGGAACGAATCCTGATGAAATGCTATTAGGTGCTGCGTCAACGTGTTATTTAATTACACTCGCAGCAATATTAGAGTCAAGTCGGGTTCAGTTCGATTCAATTGAATTAAATTCAGTCGCGCATGTTGAAACAGATAAAGGGATTCCAACGTTTAAAGAGATTATACACGACCCGACAATTATTGGCTTACATTCATATGAACAAACCGATGCAAAAATTCAACGTATATTTGCGAAGGCAGAATCATCGTGTATGATTAGTCGAGCAATAGAAGGGAATGTGAAGGTGACTGTGAAATGACGAAAGTAATTTGGATTACAGGTGCCACAAGTGGATTTGGATTAGCCGTGACGTTAAAGCTTTTAAGAGAGACCGAACACGTGATATGTGTCAGTGCAAGGTCTAAGGATAAATCACAGTGGTTGAGTGAACAAGGGGCACATAGTTACCGGTGTGATATGTCAAATTATGAACAGATTCAACAAACTGTGAAGGGCATAACGTCAGATCATGGACGAATCGATGTCGTATGTTGTAACGCAGGCTATGGAGTATACGGACCAATCGAAGCGGTGCCACATGATGCAATGGTGAAACAATTTGAAGTGAATGTGTTCGGCGTGGTGGACTGTATTCGCGAAGTATTACCACAAATGAGAGCGCGTCGAAGCGGACGAATTGTGTTAACAAGCTCTAGTGCTGCTTATGTATCCAGTGCGGGAATGGGTTATTATGCATCGACGAAACATAGTATTAAAGCGATTGGTACAGCATTAAGACAAGAAGTTAAACCGTTCAATATAGAGGTCTCAATGATTGAGCCAGGTGTCGTTAAGACCGCATTTAAAGATCGTGCAATGGAGAATCAATATGTAGACTCAAGTCCTAAAGATTATCAACAGAAGATGCAACAAGTGAAACGATTCATGTTGAATTCGATGGAGAAAGCACCAACTGTTGAACGAACGAGAAACCAGATGATTCACGCTATTTTAGATGACAAACCAAGAGCTATTTACAAGTCTACAGCATCTTCTCATATCTTATGTAATTTATCGAAATGGGCACCACCTAAGATATATGACACAATCATAAATAAAGGTGTGGAGATTTTAAGTAAATAAAATTACTTGCATATATTTTAAAAGTTGGCAGATTTGATAGGATGAGTAGAAACTGCCAACTAAAACCAATTCTAAGTTGGCAGATTTGATAGGATGAGCAGAAACTGCCAACTAAAACCAATTCTAAGTTGGCAGATTTGATGGGATGAGCAGAAACTGCCAACTAAAACCAATTCTAAGTTGGCAGATTTGATAGGATGAGTAGAAACTGCCAACTAAAACCAATTCTAAGTTGGCAGATTTGATAGAAGAAGTTGAAACTGGCAACTTAACTTAATGCAACCAAAATGCCCGAAGTATGGAATCCATACTTCGGGCATTTTTTTGATTATGATTGAGAAATATACCTTCTCAAATGTTTCATTGTGACGGATTCTTTATCGTCAATGACATCTTGCAGTAGTCCTTCAACCATAATTTGACCGCCGCGTTGTCCTGCTGCGGGTCCGATATCAATCAGCCAGTCTGCTTCAGTCATAATGGATAGGTTATGTTCAATGACAATGATACCGTGTCCTTCTTCAATCATCATTTTAAAGCAATCCATTAAGACTGGAATATCTTGTTCATGAAGCCCAGTTGTTGGTTCATCAAAGATGAATGTAGAAGGTGTCGTTGCTTTCAATAAATGTTGTGATAATTTTAATCGTTGTAACTCACCACCGGATAAAGTATCCAACGTTTGTCCAAGTGTCATATATCCTAATCCTGTAACATTGAGTTGCTGTAATGTGTGGATAATTTTGTCATATCCTTCGAAAAAATCAATTGCTTTCGATGCGGTCATATGCAAAATATTAGAAATATTGTATCCATCGACATAAGTAGATAAAGTCTTTTCGTTATATCGTAATCCATTACATTCTTCACACCGATGCTCACTATTTCCCATAAAGGCAAGTTCAGTCTTAATGACCCCTTTACCATTACATTTAGGGCAGGCACCTTTGGAATTATAACTGAAGTAACCTTTAGACAAGTCTGTTCGATTGCTAAAGAATGTCCGAACTTCATCGAAAATATCTAAATAGGTCAATAGATTTGAACGACTTGATTGAGTCACTGCTTTTTGGTTAATGACAATTGATTGCTCTAAATGCTTAGGTAGCACATCGACAATAAGTGTTGATTTCCCAGATCCTGCAACACCAGTGACTACTGTGAAGACATCTGTTGGTATATTGATATGCTCTATCTTCAAATTATGCTTGGTCACATTCGTAAGTGTCGTATGCTGCTTCGATGTTCTTGGTGAATCATTAAGTTTGTGCTTTTTTGTTAAGGCGTATGCTGTATCATTTCGAGCATTAAGTAATGACTCATAAGCCCCACTATACATAATTTCTCCGCCTTCACTTCCAGCATATGGACCAAGGTCGATGACGTAATCAGCGATGCGAATGACATCCGGATCATGTTCAACGATTAAAACGGTATTTCCTTTATCTTTTAACGATTGGATAATCGCATTAATTTTGATAATGTCTTGTGGGTGAAGCCCAACACTTGGTTCATCTATGATATACACGATATCACTCAGTGCACTGTTCAAATGTTTTACAAGCTTTAATCGTTGTGACTCACCACCTGATAGTGTATTTGTTTCACGTGAAAGCGACAAATAACCAAGACCAATTTCCTCTAATCGAATTAATTGATCATACAGTCGATCGATGACGTGTTGTGCTTCTTTGTGATGTAATGTTTTAACGCATTGAATCGCATCATAAATCGATAATTCACAAAAGTCCATAATGTTCATACCGTTAATCGTTGCACGCAATACCTCATGGTTCAAACGTTGGCCTTGACATTCTGGACATTTCTTTTGAGTGACTACACGATCAATGTCTTTCTTAAATCGTTTGTTTTCGAAGTTTTCATTGAGTAAGAAATTTCGTCTAAAGCGAACAACTAATCCTTCGAACTTTGCAGTCTTTGGCCATTTTTCCGGTGCATCTTTCAACGTTCGTTGAGGAGAATATAGGAAATTATTGAGTTCATCTTCTGAATAGTCTTTAATCGGTTTATCATTATCGAATAGACCTGAATACAAGTAACGTTTACCTCTCCAACTATCAGGCTTAAAGGATGGGAAGTTGATTGCATCTTCATTTAATGAACGGTCCCAATGAATGAGTTCATCGATATCTATATCATCGATAAACCCTAATCCATCGCATGTTGTACACATGCCTTCTTTATTATTGAAGCTATAGACATTTGAATATCCGACAAACGGTTCTGCCATTCTAGAGTAGAACAATCTGACAGTCGAATAGATGTCTGATATTGTGCCGACTGTAGACCGTGAATTCCCTCCGAGACGCTTTTGATCGATAATAATAGAGACAGGTAAGTTTCGAATTTCATCAACATCAGGTTTATTGTACTGGGGAAGCTGATATTGGATATGGCTAGAGTATGTCTCGTTGAGCAATCTATTCGATTCGTAGGCGATTGTGTTAAATAGCAGTGATGATTTACCAGAGCCACTTCTTCCAGTAAAGACGGTAATTTGGTGCTTTGGTATATTGACACTGACATTTTTTAAGTTGTTGACACGGCTATTTATGACTTCAATTTGATTCATAGTATAACTCCTAACATTACAGTAAAGATTCAATCGTCTCCTTCATTGATTTCGGGTCGTCCTTCGGTGAGAATCGCTTGACGACTTGACCATCTCGAGAGATGACGAATTTCGTGAAATTCCATTTAATCGCACTGCCGAATAGTCCTTTTTGTTCTGACTTTAAGTGTTCAAAGAGTGGGTGAGTGTTGTCGCCGTTGACGTAAATTTTTTCGTGCATAGGAAATGTTACACCATAGTTCAATTGACAAAGAGATTCAGCTTCTTCAGCATTCCCTGGCTCTTGATTTGCAAATTGATTACATGGGAATCCTAAAATGACGAGCCCTTGATCTTTATAACTATCATAAAGGTGTTGTAATCCTTCAAACTGAGGTGTTAATCCACATTTACTTGCTGTATTAACGATGATCATTACTTTGTCCTTATACTTTGAAAGTTCGTATGTCTCACCTTGTACTGTCGCCACTTTAATATCATATATTGACTGTTTCATTTTAATTCACCTTTCTTTTCTTTGAATGAAAAACAGAAGGGGTTCAATGCCTTCTGTTTTTCACTTTATTTAGCTGTATGTGTCCATTCTTTCGGGTTTTTTCGTGTGCGTTTTAAGTTGGCATATATATTGTCCCCGGCATAACTTTGATTCGTATATACAGTGATCGTAAATGCTTGAATCGTATCGCTCAATGGCTCGTTTAAGTAGAAATCTTTTAAATGAACGAGCAATGACGTCATCTCATCTTTTTTTAAACTTGGGTATTCACGTAGTACATCTTTAATTAAGTTGTCTTTCTTGTTGATGACCGCTTGAACGATAATGACAAATGTTTCGTCATCTGATAATAACTCGTCAAATGCATTAATCTGACCGATATCAGCCATGTAGAACACCTCATTTCATAAGTGATAATTCTCCAATTCCATTATACTAAAATGAAAACAGTATGCATATCAATTCATATTGAAGTATAAATGGAAGTGGTCATGACAACCAGGATTGAACTGATGATGACAGTGCGGACAATGGTTAACTTGAACGTATTCATTAATTGCAATCGTCTGTTTACATGCACCACACACAACGGCATGTTCTTCGCTTGAAATATTATATTTATTTCTCGGGAAATGTCCGTGTATTGCTTCATAGCATTGAAAACACGGATAGTAGTGTGGATCGTTAGGAAAACGATAGCTGACGATATCAACGTCACTGTTGTAATGAATACAACGTCCTTTGTGATCAGTTAAAGAACCTCTAATCATGTTGATAAGTCTCCTTTTTGGTATGATATACACAATATAATATCAGAGGATGAATCGGATGAAGTATTATTTATATTTGATCGGGACATGTTTAAGCGAAATTGTATGGGTTGTAGGGTTTAACATTGCGAATGGATGGCTAGACTGGTTTTATGTCATTTTATTTGTCACGTTTGACTTTTATTTATTATCGAAAGCGTGTGAAGGATTACCGACAAGCACGGTATATGCCACGTTTGCAGGCATTGGAACCGTTGGGACAGTGCTGATTGATATGTATTGGTTTGATAATACACTGTCATTAATCCATTTAGTTTGTATAGCACTCATTGCCATCGGAGTCATTGGCTTGCATCTATCAGATCATTACAAAGGAGTATCATAATGGGTTGGATTTATGTCATGTTAGCTGCATGTTTCGAAGTCCTCGGAGTCATAGGCTTAAGTCTTTATAGTTCTAAACATACGATACGTCATTTTATATTGTTTGTCGGTGGATTTTTTATGAGTTTTTTATTTTTATATTTTAGCTTTCAATATTTACAACTGAGCATTGCATACGCTGTGTGGGTTGGTTTAGGTACATTTTTTGGAGTGCTCGCAAGTATCGTATTATTTAATGAGTCGAAACATCCGTTAAGGCTAATCAGTTTATTGCTCATTATTTTAGGTGTTGTCGGTCTCAAGTATTACGGATAGTGTCAGATTGCGATTAATGTACCATTACAATATGCAGTTTCAAAAAGCAAAAAAAAGGATGTGACGCAGTCACATCCCTTTGATATTATAAGAACGATTTGAAATCTTGAACCCAACCAATACTAATTGTGCCTAGGCCTGTGTGTACTCCAGCAACAGGAGCTAAATATTGATTAACAATTCGAATTGAGCTGAATTGTGATTGAATTCGTTCTTCCCATTCTTTCACAGCATCCAAATTACCACAATGCATAATGCAGATTTCTTTAACGTGCTCATGATTAATTAATTCACCCATTTTATTCATCATCATAGTTTTTAACTTTTTCTTAGAACGTGCTTTTTCTTTCAGAACGATCGCACCATCATCAAAGCCAATCGCAAGTTGTAAGTTCAAGATGCTTGCAAGTAAGCTCTTCGCTCCAGTTAAGCGGCCACTCTTCTTCACTTGGTCTAATGATGCTGGTAACAGATACATCTCTAACGTATGTGCCATCTTTTGAATGACTTCAACAATGCGTTCAATTTCATGTCCTTGTTCAGCCATTTCAATGCCTGCTTCAATCATTTTAGAGAGTGGATATGATCCGACTTTAGAATCAATCACGTATGTTTTGAATCCTGTTTGATCACTTGCTGCTAGAGATGATTGATACGTTCCAGTCAATTTACTTGAAGCGTGAATTGCTATCGCAACTTCATAGTCGCTATTATCGCGAATGTCTTCATATATTTCAACGAATTCACCAATTGGTGGCTGGCTCGTTGTTGCATTCTGGTTATTATGGTCAAATAACTTATAGAACTCCTCGTAACTCAACTCATCCATTTCTTTATATTCTTTGTCATCTAGAATTAACTTCAATGGCGCGACTTTAATGTCATGTACTTTAATATAGTCTTCTGTTAATGCACATGTTGAGTCTGTAATCCATGCAATGTTTGTCATTCTTGCCGCACTCCTTCTATATTAGATGCTATATATTAGCTAAATTAATAGTACTAAATTAGTATAAAAATAACAAATATTAATGTATCATAAAGTTATATGACTAAAATGATATGATAAAAGGATTTGTGAACTTATGAAACAGATACAGTGGATTAATATATTACGTGGATATGCTATGGGGATTAGTGACCTAATTCCAGGTGTCAGTGGAGGAACGATTGCATTATTGCTTGGTATTTATGATGACTTTATTCAAGCGATTAGCGGTTTGTTTTCAAAACACTTCAAAAAGAATTTTCTATTTCTATTGCCTCTCGGTATTGGAATTATATTGGCGATTGGTACGTTAAGTAAATTGATTAGTTATTTACTCGAATACCATGTCATACCGACGCAATTTTTCTTTTTAGGTTTAATTGCAGGGATTATTCCGTTCTTGTTGCGACTATCTAAACCTAAAGAAAACTTTAAACTGATACATTATATTGTCATTATTATAGGCGTCTTGTTATTGTTATGGATGAGTTTAAATCAAATGGAAAAAACGGATGTGAGCTCAGTTGAACTGACAACACCGATGTTAATCCAATTATATATTGCAGGAATTTTAGCATCGAGTGCGATGTTATTACCTGGTATTAGCGGGTCATTCGTCTTATTGTTGCTAGGGTTTTATGGCATCGTGATTTATTCGGTTAGTGAAGTTGTATCATTTAACTTTGCCTTATTACCCGTAATTATTGCTGTAGGACTTGGAGTCATGACTGGATTTATCGTATCCAGTAAATTAATTAATTATATGTTAACGCATTTCACATATTTAACATATTCGTTAATTATTGGCCTTGTCATTGGCTCTTTGTTCAACGTATTTCCTGGGTTACCTAGCTCAATCATTGTATGGATTATCACTGTGTTCACATTTACTATTGGCTTTTTAGTCAGCTATACACTTGGTAATAAGACGCTAGATGAAATGACATAAAAGCTAAAAGATAAAGGAGTTAAACTATGAAAGAAACGATATTGCTTGGCGCTGCTGTTATTATAGGGCTTGGGATATTCTCGCAATGGCTTGCGTGGAGAATTTCCTGGCCTACAATTGTCATTATGTCTTTAGTGGGATTACTTATAGGACCGGGATTAAATATTGTATCACCGCAAGAAGCACTTGGAGAGTTCTATAAACCGATTATTGCAATGGCGGTAGCACTCGTACTATTCGAAGGTAGTAACAGTTTGAATATCAAAGAAATTAATGGTGTGACGAAGTCAGTTTGGCGAATTATTACGGTTGGTGCATTTATTGCCTGGATTTTAGGAAGTCTAGCTGCACATTATATTGCGGGACTAAGTTTAGGGGTATCTTTTGTCATTGGTGGAATCTTTATCGTGACAGGACCAACCGTCATTATCCCGTTATTACGACAAGCGAAATTGAAGCCTAGAACGGCGGCAATTTTGAAATGGGAAGGGATCATCGTCGATCCGATTGGTCCTCTTGTTGCATTATTTGCATTCGAAATTGTTGTCGTGATGCAAGATCATAACGGAAATTTAACCGATTTAGCAATGTTCTTTGTTGGAGCAATCGTAGCAGCGATTATCGGTGTAATCGTTGGTATATTTTTAAGTTATGTTGTGAAGAAACAATACATTCCAGAATATATGACGACACCTGTCATTTTTGCAATGGTATTACTTTCATTTGCACTCAGCGAACAAGTCATGCATGAAACAGGAATGCTATGTGTTACTGTACTTGGCGTCATCCTCGCGAAGTCAAAACATTTCATCTCGACGATGAGAGATGTTGACCATTTCGCCGAAAATATGTCGATGATTTTAACGTCAACAGTCTTTATCCTGATCACTGCATCGTTAAAACGTGAAACGATAATGGAAGTCTTTTCAATTGAGATTATATTATTTGTCCTTGCAATGTTGTTCATCGTCAGACCGTTGTCCATTGTTATTGCGACGATTAATACAGAACTTTCATTCAAGGAACGCGCATTACTTGGGTGGATTGCACCAAGAGGTATTGTCGCACTCACGGTATCGAGTTATTTTGCTTCAATCATGAAGACTAGAGGATTTGAAGATGCCGAACTGATTCCAGCTATTACGTTTGCACTCGTCTTTATTACAGTGTGTGCACACGGCTTTACATTATCACCACTCGCAAAAATGCTTGGGCTTGCTCACGAGAAATCTGAAGGATTGCTGATTATTGGTGCGAATAAGTTTACGTATCAATTCGCATCATTCTGTAAACAACAAAACATCCCAGTAATGGTTGTGGACAATAATGCTAAACGATTGTCAATATTTGAAGAGAATGGAATAGAAGTCCATCATGGTCAAATTTTAACTGAAGAAAAAAGGTTAGAGATGGATTTAACAGAATATAGTAAAGTGTTATGTATGACTGACTCATTCGTTTTCAATCTATTGTCTTATGAAACGTTGTCTAAACAATTTGGAACGAACAATACATTTTTACTACCTGTCTACTTAGATGAGACATATAAAGATGAAACGATTCCTGAATTTATGAAATCTCATTTGTTATTTAAAGAGAGTGCGGTATTTGAAGATTTAATCTATAAAATTAAGCACGGTCATGAAATTGTAGGGGAAGTTTCATCAGGGTCAAGGAAACTATCAGTTCATGATGATTTAGATGGTACACTATTATTTATTATCCATAAAGAAAGTAAAGAAATCTCAATGATGACAACAAATAGAACGATTAAAACGGAAAAAGGTGACATGCTCGTCTTTTTAAAGTCAAACGAAAACACACAATCACAAATGATAGATATTGAGGGTGAGGGGTCGCTCAATGGATAAATTGATAAATGAATTCAATGATTACGTAATCAATAAAGTTAAATTGAAATATGGTGTGTTAGGTCAAGCGGATGCAGGCAAAAGTTCATTGATTAACTTGCTAACGAATAATAAGGATGCGTATGTATCATCACAAACCGATGCGACGATGCAAATTGATGCATACGATTATGAAAATAGAGCGGAATTAATTGACTTCCCGGGTGTTGGTACGACGCATCATAACTTGAAGAAGTACAAACGGTATATCGATACGCTTAAGCTTGATCGAGTGTTGTATATTTTCTCAAGTAAAATTAAAAATGTTGATATGAAAGTGATTGAATATTTAGCAAAAAAAGATGTGAGAATCATCTTCGTATTTAACAAGGTTGATAGCTTAACTGATGTATCAGGGCAACAATCAAGAGCTCAAATGGAGCGAGAAAAAGATTTAGAACTTGAACAACAGTTCAAAAAATATATCCAACCACCAATGTCTTATATTTACACGAGTGTTTTAACAAATGAAGGTATCGATCAGTTGAAGGAAACGCTCCGTGAAGATATTGCTGAAAAAGAAGAGAAAGTTCGCCAACTCATGAATGATGATGAAATGATCAATCAATTTATCACATACAAGACGAACACGCTGATTCCTAAAATATTTGCACCAAGTTTTAAAGATATTATTATGAGTCGTAAGTATGAGAATATTGAACAGTCGATTTTAAAACATTATCATTTAAAGCAAAATGATAATAAAATCACCTCGATTGATGAACGGATTAACACTTTCAAACAAAAAGCAGAACAAACTAAGTCAATGTTTAACTTAAATCAATTGTTGAAATTCATCACCCCGATACTGAAACTGAAAAAATTAAAACCGATATTTTTTATGGCGACGATTTTGACCGAAGCAGGCGTTAAAGATGTCGTTACGATTATTCGCAGTATCCTCGCTTACGTTGGAGATGCTGAACACCTAACAAAAAAAGAAATCTCAAATCATACGAATTAAAAGGAGTTAAACAATGGATATCATATATTATTTAGATTTTAAATGCCCGTTTTGTTATATGGGATTAAGTCAATTAGAAGAAGCGGTTGAATCATTCGATGAGGAAGTTAATTTATCATTTCATTCTTTCGTCCTTGCAGATCCGACGTCTAAAAAATTAATGGGTGATGTTCATAAGTACAAAGAATCTTTTAATGTACGAATTAAGCCTAAGAAACCCGTCAAGTTCAATACGTTTTTAGCACATCAAACTTTACATGCTATCAATGAAGCGGACCAATTAAACTTTATTAAAGATGCATATGAACTCGTCTTCGAAGAACAACAAAAGCTCGATGAGAAGACGTTAAAACCGTTATGGGAGAAGTATAATGTGACATCTGATGAAGTGATGACGGATGAAATGAAAGATAAGGTACTTACAATTCATCAAGAAGCGGTTAAAGATGAAGTCGAACAAATTCCAGTCGTTGTCATTGATGACCAATATGCTGTAGTAGGTGCCCAACGTAAAGAAGGATATTTGAAAGCAATGGAACAAGCAAAAGCAGGAGAAGCATAAAAATATCGCCGGTACTTGCGCGCAAAATGAATCTGCGCGCAAGTACCGGCGAAAATATGTGGAAAAACGGTCATACGTGCGCGCAAATTTGTTTTGCGCGCACGTCTTCTATTATGCTGCATGTGGGTTTTTAACTTTACTTGGGTGTGTATCAAACTTTGGATGTGATTTTTTCTGTTTATTCTTTCCTTTAGCCTTCCCTTTATTTGGTTTTTCTTTAGAAGGAGATTCTACAGTAGGTTCCTCAGTCGTTGGCTCTTCTACATGTTGTTGTGCATCATCTAACAATACTTTGTAGTTAGAGTAACTATAAGATAACGGCCCAGTGATTTTAGCGTAAGTCTGACCGACTTCTAAGTCGTTTTGTGATTGACCTTTAATTAACACTGTATGACCTGCTTCATCCTTTACTAAAAACTCATTATATTCATTGACGCTTTGAACTGTAACATTTGTTAATGCAACGTATTGTCCTTCATGCGTTTCGTTTGCTTCACTTAAATCAATCTCTTTAGCAATCACTTCATTCATTGCACCTGATTGAGTAATATCTTCTGTTACGATTTGACTTAAACCGAAGTAAGAAGATGTTTTACCTTGAGCAGTAATCTGTTCTCCAATATTAAATGACGTGTTCTCACTGCGCACGACAATACCACCAGTACCATCTTCAATGTATGCATTTTTACCATCGATGTATGTGACGATACCTTCAACGATGACCGGTGTATTTTGAGCTGCTGTTCGCGCTTTGTCAATCGTCACTTGTTTGTATTGTTCTGGTTCAGTCGGCTCAGTCGGTGCATCTTGACCTTCTGCCAGTGTGTAACCATTCGCTTTTGCTTGTTCTTCAGTGAAGAAAATACGGTGTTCTACCGATATGTCTTGATAATTTTCTGGTAAATAATATTCCTTAGTGTCAGAATTTCCAACATAACGTTGTAATCCTTTACCTTGAGAGCGCGCTCTAAATACAAATGGCAATTCCATTAATGTATGTTCTGTCTGCCAAATACCTAATTGTTGATCTTTAGCATATTTAACAGCATCTTGGAACTGATGATATACATTCATATCGCCTACTGGATATATGAAGTACGATACCGCATAACCTTGTTTCACCATTTCTAAATTAATGTTTGTATTACCATCATATACTTGACCTAAAATACGTCCATAATCATCTGTAGGTTTATCAACGTTAACTTTAATCGTTACCGTATCACCGACGCTAATCATTTCGCTTAATGCTTTCGTTGCAAGATCACCGTGATATTTTTGAGAGTGATCATGGTTTGAGTCAATGAGCTCTGCATCATAGGCACCTAAATGATATGTTTCAGGTGTATCCATATTTGTCATACGAATCGTATTACTGCCTAAAATTGCGGGCTCGATTTTAATCGTATCACCATCTGTTACTTTTGATACAGTCACTGTATATTCAGATTGTGGTTGTTCAGGTTCAGGAGCAGTGACATCTGATTGGAATGACCCGATATGATCAAATGTGTCTTTCGGTAATGCTGTAAAATATGCACTTGGATCGTAGTTGTCTTCAGGATTTTTATCCGGTGTCAAATGACTACGGATTAACGTCGTATCTTGTGTACGAACATCTTGGCCGAAAGCACTTCCTGGATCAAAACCAAGTTGTCCAATTGAATCGACAACGGTACCTTCATAAGTATCTTTGTTTAAGTTTTTAAATAGGACAAGTGTATCATCACCATTGAAGTTAAATGCCGTTGAACCACCTGTCAAATCTGCATGTTGAAGAATTGCATCAGATGCACTTTGATGAGCAATGACATACACATCATTTGGTTCAAGTGTTCCTTCTAATTGAACTGAACCTTTAGTCCCTTGTTCGAGATTTGCACCGTTAACAAACGAAACAAGTGTATAGCTGCTTAAGTCGATCGGTGTTGATGTTGGGTTGTATAATTCAATTGCTTTGTTATAACTAGACCCTTCAATGTATTCGCTAATGATCAAGTCTTGACTCACATCATTTGCACTAGACGTGATAGGGAATACCGTTGTGAGCATGATTAAGCACAGGGCCAGGTTACGAATAATATGTAAAATATTCAATGGAATACCTCCTATAGTATAGATTAAATAACAATACATGAACGACTTGCATTGCACGAATAAATATACCAAACCAATATTAAATGAATGTAAAAGTTATATGACAATTCTATCAATTTGAGATGTTTTGCACCGATGGGTGTATTAATTTATAATAGTAAATGAGCTGATGAGTGATGAAAGGAATGGATATTGATGATTAAAGGCGTAAGCTTAACAAATCAAGAGCACGATGAATTTGTAATCAATCATGAGAATGGTGATTTATTGCAGTTGTCTGATTGGGCAAAAACGAAAGAATTAACAGGATGGTATGCGAAACGAATTGCTGTTGCAGATGATGGACAAGTGCTCGGTGTCGGCCAAATATTATTTAAAAAAATTAAAAGAACTAAATATACTTTAGCTTATATTTCACGCGGCTTTGTTGCGAATTATCACCAAACATACGTCATTAAAGCGTTATTAGATGAAGCAATTAAAGTGAGTAAAGCAGAGCATGCATATTGCATCAAAATTGACCCGGATATTGAGTTGAAAGAGCATCCTAATTTGATCAATGCTTTAGAAAGTATTGGATTTAAACATAAAGGTTTGTTTAACGGATTGGATGCACGTTATATTCAACCGAGAATGACGATGGTCACTGATATATCCCCTTCGATGGATGAAGTGATTCAATCATTTGAGTCAGGCAATCGAAGTAATGTTCGCCGTAGTTTAAAGAAGGGGACAATTGCGTATAAAGGAACACGTGAAGATTTGCCGAAGTTTTATGAGCTGATGAAAGAAACAGGAGAACGCAATGTGTTCTTAACTCGAAGTTTATCTTACTTTGAGACGATTTATGACTGCATGAATCCAGGCGGACATATGGAAGTATTCTTTGTAAAATTAGACCCTGATCATTCTTTACAAGAGATTGAGAAGGAAATTAATGCATTGAACGAAGAGAAAGAAGCTTTAAAAGAAAAGAGTAATAAAAAATCTAAAGGAAAACTGAAAGAGATAGATAATCGTCTGCCGAAATTATCGAAGCAACAACAAGATATGCTAGAACTAAAACAAGAGCATCCAAACGGCGTTCATTTATCCGGCGCGATGCTCGGATTAAACGGCCATAAAGCTTATTATTTATACAGTGGTTCATCTAATAGTTATCGTGAATACTTACCAAACCACTTGATGCAAGTAACTTTAATGGAGTATGCTAAATCGCAAGGTGCGACACAATATGATTTCGGTGGTGTCAGTATTGATTTAGATGAAGATGATCCACAACATGGCTTGTATCAGTTTAAGAAAGTATGGGGCACAGAACTAAGTGAGAAAGTCGGAGAGTTTGACTACGTCTTAAAGCCGATTCAATATGCTTTGTTCGATAAAGGCATAGAAGTGTATCGTAACACGAAGAAAAAATTAAATAAGAGAAAAAATAAATAAAAGAAAAAGGTCTAACCTCACAGTGTTCATGATGTAGGTTAGACCTTTTATGATATTAAGTACCGGGATAATTTTTAAAGTTTAATACATGAATAAAATCAAACTGTATATTAAAAGTATCAGTCAAAAATTGCTGGATTAACAAATATAAACGAGGATGCATCACGATAATGAGTATGATATAGATGATTGTTATGATTGTTGTAATTAACAATACGTATGAAAATGGTCTTCTATACTTTATGTATGATTGGTTCGTCTTAGAGTAGATATTAATTAAACTAATTCCAATAGAGATGATTGACAGCATAATCCAGAAATAAATACTGAAAAAGATAATGCCGTTATTCGTGACGTAACTAATCATAAATAAGATTTGCATTAACGTAAACAATACCATGATAACGCGTAACATAGTACCCTCCTTACGATTGACTTGATTTTAGTATTTTTTGGACCATTAAATGAAGTTCATAATGAGCATCACGGAATTGATCGTTCAAAGCGTTGACGATGATGAGATCATCTTCTTTGAAATCTGCTTTGTTCAAATGTTTGATCATCAGTTTTGCAGTTTTTAATTGATGTTCTTCCGTTAAAGTAGAATGAATATATTGTTCAATATGCTCTATAGAATATTCATTCAATGAATTGTTTTGAATCAGCACGTAATTAGAATGATTGTGACTTAATGTGTTTAATATATCATATATTGCATAAGCCGTCTGTTCAAAATCAATCGTTTTTAGATAGCCTGATACAATATCCCCCATAATCCCTTTGACGATGTATTCAAATACATGTGATAAATCTTCAATATGAGATTGTTTCGTCACATTAAATGTATGGACAATAAGATGTTCAAACCATGCATTTTCTATAATTTTTTGTTTATGTAAAAGCTTATGAACTTCTTCTAACTCTTTTGAGAATGAATCTTGCAACATCATTTTAATAATGTCTTTATTGTGATAACACAAATTTAATTGCATTGTGATAAATTGAATAAATTTATATTGAGGTGAATCTTTACTTTCAGTAATGGTTTGAAATTGTGCTTTTAATTGATATTGGAATCCTTTCACGAGCTGAATTAATAAATCTTCTTTATTCTCAAAATATGTATAGAAAGACCCTTTTGATATATTTGCGGCATTCGCAATGTCTTGAATACTAGTTTGGGCGTAGCCTTTGTCTGCAAAACAAGTGAATGCAGCGTTAATGATAATATCTTCTTTTTTTATCGTCATAATAGGTCCCTCATTTATTGTTTAATCATTCTTTACTTTCATCAATTATATAGTCTAATATAAAGCGAGTTGACTTATCAGTCAATATTGTTGACTAACTAGTAAGTGTCTTGTAATATAGTCGATGTTATAGTTGTATTGATATATTCAGATGAATGAAAGTAAGCCTATAATGAATGAAGATTAGGGAGGATACATATGTTAAAGTCTATTATACGATTTAGTTTGAACAATAAATGGGCATTATTTCTAATGTCGATTATTATTGTTGCGATGAGCATTATTGCGACAATGAATATGAAAATGGAGACCATTCCAAGCATTAAAACACCGGTGATTACTGTGACTACGGTTTACCCTGGTTCTACACCTGAGGATGTTGAAGATGAAATTTCAATTCCAATTGAAGAACGTGTGAATAATTTAAGTGGTGTTGAAAATGTCACAAGTCGCTCGATGGAGAATGCAAGTGCAGTGACAATTCAATATGATTTTAGTACGGATATGTCTAAAGCAGAAGATGAAGTGAATGATGCACTTGAAAGTATAGAATTTCCAGAGGGTGTCGATGTTCCGAAAGGTGAACAAATGTCGTTCGGCAGTTTCCCGATCATTAGTTATAGTATCGGTAGTTCTGAAGTGTCAATCAAAGACATGACGAAAATTGCTGAAGATGAATTGATTAAAGACTTGAAAGGCATTGATGGTATTCAAGATGTGACGTTACAAGGACAATTGATGGAAGAAGTTCAACTGTCGTTTGATCAAGATAAGTTGAAGTCTGAAGGATTAAGTGAAGATCAAGTGTTGCAATACATTGAAGGTGCGACAACGAATGCACCACTTGGCCTATATACGTTCGGCGATGAACTGAAGAACATTGTCGTCGATGGTCAATTTAGTTCAATCGAAGCATTAGAAGGATTGAAGATTCCAAACCAACAACAAGCTGAGCAAATGGGCGAAGAGATGAAGGCGTTACAGCAAAAAATCGAATCAGGGGAAGCGTCGCCTGAAGAGATGAAACAAGCTCAACAAGCAACTGAATCGAATGCGATGCCTTCGACGAAATTATCAGATGTCGCAAAAATTGACAAAGTCTCAGAACGTGAATCGATTGCCAAAACAAACGGTAAAGATGCACTGAGTGTTCAGATTACAAAATCAGATGATGCTAATACCGTGACGGTTGCGAATGAAGTGAAAGACGTGATGAAATCGTTCGATAAAGCACATCAAGATATTGAAGTGAACAAAGTGATGGACCAAGCAGAACCGATTGAGACGTCGATTAAAACGATGGTGGAGAAAGCACTTGTTGGTATTATCTTTGCAGTGATTGTCATCTTAGTCTTCTTACGTGATGTCCGTTCGACGCTCATTGCATCTGTTTCAATTCCATTATCGCTACTTGTTGCATTATTAATTTTGAAGAATATGGATATCACATTGAATATTATGACGCTTGGTGCATTAACCGTTGCGATTGGACGTGTCGTTGATGATTCGATCGTTGTAATCGAGAATATATATAGAAGAATGACGTTGAAAGATGAACCTCTAACAGGTAAAGAACTGGTCATAGACGCAACGAAAGAAATGTATATTCCAATCATGTCTTCAACGATGGTAACGATTGCGGTATTCTTACCGTTAGGACTTGTCGGTGGGGAAGTTGGTGAACTGTTTAGACCGTTTGCGTATGCGGTCGTCTTCGCATTGTTAGCATCGCTATTGATTGCGGTTACGATTGCTCCAATGTTAGCACATATGTTTTTTAAACGTGGTGTGAAACATTCAACAAGTCATGAACAAGTAGGGTTTATCGCAAAACATTACCGTTCAATATTGAAATATTCATTAAATCATAAATGGCTAGTATCGATTTTATCAGTATTGCTTCTTGTCGGTTCATTAATGCTTGTGCCGTTCGTCGGCACGTCATTCATCGATACAGGTAGTGAGAAGGTTGTAGCAATCACTTATAAGCCTGCCCCTGGTGAAACGGATGAAGCAATATTAGAACATGCTGATGTCGCTGAAGCATATTTCTTAAATGATGAAGACGTCAAGAATGTCATGTATACAAAAGGTGAAAATCCGATGAGTCCAGGAGATTCAAGTTCAGTCGCTTTCTTTGTGAAATATGAAGACGATACTGAAGAATTTGAATCGAAAGGTGAGAAAGCACTCGAACAATTATCGAAAGAAAATTCTGACGGTGAATTTGCGTTGCAAGATTTTGCAACTGGAGGAACGGCGAACTCATATGCGGTTACGGTTAAAGGAAGTTCAACAGAATCAATTCGTGATACGGTTAATGAGGTGAAGGATATTTTAGACAATGAAGAGCAATTGTCTAATGTGTCAAGTTCATTGAGTGAAACATATGAAGAATATCAAATCGAAGTGAACCATGATAAAGCAAGTGACCTTGGATTGAGTGCCGGTCAAATTGCGATGGCATTAAATCAGCGTTCAATGAATAATGAAGTGACAGAAATCAATCAACAGAAAGATGAACCACTGAAAGTAGTCCTTCACAAAGAAAAGGATACAGAGTGGACTGAGGAAAAATTAGAATCTTACACAATCCAATCACCAATGGGAGAATCTGTGAAGCTCAGTGACATTTCAACATTAAAGCAAGGTGAAACCTCTGATACGATTATCCGTGAAGATGGTGAAATCTCAGCAACAGTTGAAGGTAAAATCAATAGTGATGATGTATCTGCAGTGAGTCAAAGTGTAAATCAAGCTTTAGATGAATTAGATACACCATCAGGCGTTGATGTATCTGTTGGTGGAACGACAGAAGATATTAACGAATCGTTCTCTCAATTAGGTCTTGCAATGCTTGCAGCCATTGGAATCGTCTATTTGATTCTTGTATTAACGTTTAAAGGTGCATTGGCACCGTTTGCGGTATTGTTCTCATTACCATTTACGATTATTGGATCGATTCTAGGTCTTTTAATGACGGGTGAGACAATATCTGTGCCAGTCATGATTGGTATTCTCATGTTAATTGGAATCGTTGTAACGAATGCGATTGTATTGATTGATCGTGTCATTAATATGGAGAAAGAAGGCCTTACAACAAGAGATGCGTTATTAGAAGCGGCGACAATACGTGTGAGACCGATCCTTATGACAGCACTTGCAACGATTGGAGCATTGTTGCCTTTACTGTTGCCTGGAGAAGGAAGTATGTTAATTTCTAAAGCACTAGCTGTGACGGTAATCGGCGGTTTAACATCGAGTACGATTTTGACATTAATTGTTGTTCCTGTCGTTTATGAAGTGTTGATGCGAATTAAGAAAAAGTTTATTAAAGCATAGAAAAAATAAGGGATCAATTTGATCCCTTATTTTTGTGCTAAAAGATAAATAGAATGAGTACAATGATTAATATGATAAATGCTGTAAACCAATGCAACAAAAATAGTCTTTTACGATCACCGTGATGATCTTTGAAGGCAGTGATTTCAATGTTCATCACTAAGCATAGCGTTATAATGAATAACCATATAGAATCAATAGATGTTGTATTCAGTGGAATGAATACGGACAATGTTAATAGCAATGTTCCATAAATATATCTTGCGATATTAAGAAATTTATATGATTGATATATACTTAATAATCCAATCACTACATATATCAATGATAGTAGTAAAAATAATATTTTAATCACGTGCGGTCACCACCTTTTTTGGGTATATTAAGATGAATGCCATACCGATAAATGTCATGACGACACCGAAATAGAATGGTAGTCCGATTAAGATTGTAAATAAGTAATTGAACATCAATGGTCCGAATACGCGAGCAAGGGAGTCCATTGAGTATGCAGCGCTTGTCATTTTACCCATCTCATTATGTGCTGCTTGTTTCGTCACTTGTGAAGTAAGCAATGTTCTAACGAGTGCGTTCCCACACATTAAAAGGACGATACAAACACCTGCGTAGACAAGGTTCATTGTAAATGGCAACATGAAGAAACCAATGGCAGTTAATAATTGTCCGACGACCATCACTTTAGTTTCTTGTTCGATTTTGACGCGTCTTAAATATACACCTTGGAGTAGAGCGCTACAAATTCCACCGATAAAGAACAATATTCCCATTTGCCAAGCTTTTATATTTATTAGCTCTATCGCTAAGAGCTGGAACGTACTTTCCATCCCACTTAACGTAAACGTAACAATGAATGTTGTAATGAGTAATAATCCGACGGGCTCTTTTAAATAATTTATCGGAATTGTAATTTTCTTTTTGTAGCTTTCTTCGCCTTGATATGTTTCTTTTAATTTGAAGAAACTATATACGAACACGAGTAGTATGATGATTGCAGTCATATAGTAACTAAATGAATAACTAATTGTAGATAGTAAACCACCAACACCTGGGCCGAAGATAAAGCCCATTCCAGTCATCATACCCATTAGACCCATGTATTTTGTCCTTTCCTCTTTCGAAGAGAGGTCGGCAACCATGCTCATCGTAGACGTATACAATGCACCTGATGCAATCCCTGTTACGATTCGAGAGATGTATAATATCCATAAGTGATCTAAGAAATAGCCAAACGTAAAAAAGCTGACACCGAATGCAATTAAGCCGATGAGTAATATCGGCCTTCTACCAAATCGATCTGCTAAATATCCCCAAAACGGGGCACTGATAAATGAAGCAACAGAATAAACCGCCAGCAGCCACCCCATATGCATCGTTGGAAGTTCTAGGAACTTGACGATTTCTGGGATGACGGGAATGACCATACTAAATCCGAAATATATGAAAAATTGAATACCCATTAATATAGAAAGTTTTTGTTTCATGTCATCGACGTCCTCATTGTCTTAATATATTTACTATTGTATAGTATAATGCTCATATTGAATAGCGTTAAAGGAGAACTCATCATGACTAAACTGCGAATATTGACCTTTATTATTAATATCTTCATCGTTGGCATGGTCGAGTTGATTATAGCCGGTTTGCTGACGTTAATGTCAGAAGACCTTCATGTCAGTGAATCCGTCATCGGCCAATTGATTACGATATACGCTTTTAGTTTTGCCATCGCGGGACCGATATTAGTGAAGTTAACGACCCGCTTTAATGTGAAGCGTACATTGATTGTATCATTATTAATTTTTATGTTTGGAAATCTTCTCATCGTTTTGGCTCCGAATTATACGGTGATTGTTATCGGGCGGATGATTTCATCTGCGATCGCTGCATTAATCGTTGTTAAAATATTGAGTACAACGGTTGTGTTGAGTAATCCGACAGAACGTGCCAAAATGTTAGGGATCGTCTATATTGGATTTAGCGGTGCGAATGTCTTTGGAGTACCGATAGGTACAATGCTCGGGGACTGGTTTGGATGGCGAATGACATTCTTGTTTATCGTCTTATTAACCGTTGTTGCACTTGTCTTACTAGTATGGCAAATGCCTTCAAATGTTAAATTGGAGCATAGTGAAGGAACGCAACGTGTCCTATCTTATGTTGAGATCGCGAAGTTTATTTTGATCACAACGTTAATCCTTGCTGCAAATTATGTCGTCTTCACATACATCGGACCATTGATGATTCGTTCAGGGTACGAATTGTGGCACGTTTCAATCGTCTTGTTTATCGCTGGATTTGGAAGTCTTTTTGGAACGAGCATTGGCGGTGCAATCACTGATCACATCGGTTCTAAAAATCAGCTTGTGATTATGTTAACGATTTTTATACTGATGATGTTCGTCATAAATAGCGCGATGCCAATGTTCTATCTATTATTAATTGTCATGTTCGTTTGGAGCTTTACACAATGGAGCACGAGTCCATCGATTCAAAATGGTATTGTTGAACTTGTTGAAGGAGATACGAGCGATGCACTTAGTTGGAATATGTCAGGACTGAACGTCGGCATTGGTCTAGGCGCGTTGATCGGAGGCGTTGTCGTTGAATACGGAACAATTACAATGACACCGTGGATCGGAGGAACGATCTTGATGATTGCGTTAGCCGTCTCTTTATCATTAAAAACGGTTTCGAATCATTCATAATCAGAGTATTTGTGATTTACTCTGAATACGAAGGGGAATTCTGTTAAAAATGGCCTGGTAATCAGAGTATTTGAGATTTACTCTGAATACGGAGGGGAATTCTGTTAAAAATGGTCTGGTAATCAGAGTATTTGAGATTTACTCTGAATACGAAAGGGAATTCTGTTGAAAATGGCCTGGTAATCAGAGTATTTGCGATTTACTCTGAATACGACAAAAGGTTTGGAGTGGTGATGCCACTCCAAACCTTTATTTCTTTCGTAACGCTTTAATCTCTTCTTCGATCCGAACGAGTTGAGCTTGTAGCTTCGTTGTATCATTTCCAGTCGATTCTACCTTTTCTAAATCACCTTGAATTCTCACATACTCGTCTTTCAATTCGATCAATTGTTGTTCTTTATCCATGATTGTTCATCACTCCCACATATTTTCTTCTATATTAACATAATTTAGTATTGCTTTTCCGGCAGTTCCTTATTAAACTAGATGAATGATTTATAATCAATAAAAAGGATGTGCTTGTTGTGAAAAGCTTCTTTAATATGGAGGAACTCGGGACAAATTATAAAAATGAAATCATCGGTGGATTGACAACGTTTTTATCTATGGCATATATTTTAGCCGTCAATCCAAGCATTCTATCACTAGCTGGGATAGATAATTTACCAGAAGGCACTGGAATGGATGCGGGTGCGGTGTTCGTTGCGACGGCCATTGCGGCATTCATTGGGTGCATGGTGATGGGGCTTCTTGCAAATTACCCGATTGCTTTGGCACCGGGTGTTGGAATTAATGCGTTCTTTGCTTACAGTGTTGTATTAACGATGGGGATTCCTTGGCAGACAGCATTAACAGGTGTGTTAATGAGTGGGATTATTTTTGCGCTATTGACGTTGTCTGGATTAAGAGAATTAATTATCAATGCGATTCCATTGGAATTAAAACTTGCCGTCAGTGCAGGGATTGGATTGTTCATTACATTCGTTGGTTTACAAAATTCTAATTTAATCGTGAATAATGACAACACACTTGTTGGATTAGGAGATTTTTATGATCCGTTAGTGCTATTAACGGTCGCAGGAATCGTGATTACGGTCATCTTGATGGCACTCAAAATTAATGGTGGAATATTTATCGGTATGGTCGCAACGGCTTTAATCGGTTTAGCAACAGGACTCATCGACTTACCATCATCTGTGGTCGGCGCTGTTCCTAGTCTTGAGCCGACATTTGGTAAAGCGTTCGAAGCATTCCAAACGCCGAGCGAAATATTTAATATGCAATTTTTGATTGTTATTTTAACGTTTTTATTTATAGACTTTTTTGACACGGCTGGAACACTCGTAGCAGTTGCGAGTGCCGGTGGATTGATGAAAGGGAATGTATTACCACGTGCTGGTAAAGCATTGTTCTCAGACTCAGCGGCTACGATTACAGGAGCGATTCTTGGTACAAGTACGACTACATCATACATTGAATCATCGGCCGGAGTCGCTGCTGGTGCTAGAACAGGACTTGCGAGTATCGTCACAGGGATATGCTTCTTGCTTGCGTTGTTCTTTAGTCCGTTACTACAAGTAGTCACACCACAAGTGACCGCACCAGCATTGATCATCGTTGGATCTCTAATGGTTGCTAACTTGAAACATATTGACTGGCAACAATTCGAAATTGCTGTACCAGCATTCTTGACGATGTTAATGATGCCGTTAACGTACTCTATCGCAACAGGGATTGCGATTGGATTTATCTTCTATCCAATTACGATGTTAATGTCTGGACGTCGTAAAGAAATTCATCCTATTATGTATGGAATGTTTATCATCTTTATTTTATACTTCATTTTTGTAAAACCACACGGTTAAAAATAGATGCGCATGTGCAACATGCGCATCCTTTATTATCATTCATATTTTTTTAGAAAATATTTGATAAACACTTGATTTATAGTGGATATTCATGTATTATATACAACGTTGGACTTAAAAATTGTGAGGGATAACTATGTCTACTCATAATTGAAAAAGCGTCAACCACAAGGTTGAACGCGATCATCGTTGAAGCGAGAGGTTACTGACACACCCGGCCGCTTTGCCATGGCGAGTGTGTGAAGAGAATTTTCGTGGAGAAGTCTGTACATTATATAGACGACAGTGAGGAGGGAAAGTAATGGCAAATCAAAAAATTAGAATTCGTTTAAAAGCGTATGATCACAAAGTGATCGATCAATCAGCAGAAAAGATTGTAGAAACAGCTAAACGTTCTGGTGCGGAAGTTTCAGGTCCGATACCATTGCCGACAGAAAAGCAAGTGTATACAATCATTCGTGCCGTTCACAAGTACAAAGATTCTCGTGAACAATTCGAACAACGTACGCATAAGCGTCTAATTGACATTGTTAACCCTACGCCGAAAACAGTTGATGCTCTTATGGGCTTAAACTTACCATCAGGTGTAGACATCGAAATCAAATTATAATAATAACTTAACAGGAGGTGCGACTTTCGATGACCAAAGGAATCTTAGGTAGAAAAGTTGGGATGACTCAAGTGTTCGGTGAGAACGGTGAGTTAATTCCGGTAACAGTAATTGAAGCAACGAACAACGTAGTATTACAAAAGAAAACTGAAGAAATTGACGGATACAACGCAATTCAAGTTGGTTTTTCTGATAAAGAAGGATACAAAAAAGACCGTAAGTCTAATAAGTATGCAAACAAACCAACTGAAGGCCATGTGAAAAAAGCAGGTGCAAATCCTAAGCGCTTCGTACGCGAATTCAAAGTTGAGAATGCTGAAGAATTCGAATTAGGTCAAGAAGTTGCTGTAGATACATTCGCAGCTGGAGACTTCGTTGATGTAACAGGTATTTCTAAAGGTAAAGGTTTCCAAGGTGCGATCAAGCGTCATAACCAAAGCCGTGGACCAATGAGTCACGGTTCACATTACCATAGATCACCTGGTTCAATGGGGCCAGTTGACCCAATGCACGTACTTAAAGGTAAGAAGTTACCAGGACGTATGGGTGGTAAAGCAGTAACACTTCAAAACTTAGAAATCGTAAAAGTAGACGCTGAAAGAAATGCGATTCTTATTAAAGGTAATGTACCAGGTCCTAAAAAAGGATTTGTTAAAATTACAAATGCTATTAAGAAAGACGCGAAATAATAAAGGATTGAAAGGAGGACAATACACTCATGGCTAACTATGATGTTTTAACAGTAGAAGGTACTAAAGCAGGTTCAATCGAACTTAACGATTCAGTGTTCGGTATCGAGCCGAACCAACACGTATTATTTGAAGCAATCAATTTACAACGTGCTTCATTACGCCGTGGTACACACGCAGTGAAAAACCGCTCAGCTGTATCAGGTGGAGGTAAGAAACCTTGGAGACAAAAAGGGACAGGTAACGCACGTCAAGGTACAATCCGTGCACCACAATGGCGTGGTGGTGGTATCGTATTCGGACCAACACCAAGAAGCTACTCTTACAAAATGCCGAAGAAAATGCGTCGATTAGCATTGCGTTCAGCATTATCATCTAAAGTTCAAGAAGATAGCTTATTAGTTTTAGATGCAATCCAAATGGATGCGCCAAAAACAAAAGAATTCACGAAGTTAATGGATAACTTAAATTTATCGAAGAAGGTATTATTTGTAATCGACGGAGAAGATACGAACGTTGAATTATCAGCACGTAACATTCCTGGTGTTACAGTAATTAAACCAGAAGGACTTAATGTATTAGATATTTTAGGTCACGGTAAAGTGGTATTCACTCAAAAAGCAGTTGAAAAAACAGAGGAGGTGCTTGGATAATGGAAGCACGCGATATTATTAAGCGCCCAGTCATCACAGAACAAACTGCGATCCAAATGGAAATGAACAAATATACATTTGATGTAGACGTAAGAGCGAACAAAGTTCAAGTACGTAAAGCAATCGAAGAAATCTTCGATGTTGAAGTACAAAGCGTTAACATTATGAATGTTAAACCTAAGTTCAAACGTATGGGTCGTCACACAGGATATACAAATCGTCGCCGTAAAGCGATCGTAACATTAAAAGAAGGCAATTCAATCGAATTATTCTAATAAAAAACCAATAAGGAGGTAAACGACAATGGCATTAAAACATTATAAGCCAATTACAAATGGTCGTCGTAACATGACAAGTTCTGATTTCGCTGAGATTACAACGAATAAACCAGAAAAGTCATTGTTACAACCGCTACCGAAAAGAGCGGGACGTAATCATCAAGGTCGTATTACTGTACGTCATAGAGGTGGCGGACATAAGCGTCAATACCGCGTAATCGACTTCAAACGTAATAAAGATAACATTGTAGGTAAAGTGGCGACGATCGAATACGATCCGAACCGTTCAGCAAATATCGCATTAATTCACTATGTAGATGGTGAAAAACGTTACATTCTAGCACCTAAAGGGTTAAAAGTAGGGATGGAAGTAATGAGTGGTGCAGAGGCAGATATCAAAGTAGGTAACGCAAAAGTGTTATCTGAGATTCCTGTCGGTACTGTAATCCATAACATCGAACTAAAACCTGGTAAAGGTGGACAACTTGTACGTTCTGCTGGAGCGAATGCTCAAGTATTAGGTAAAGAAGGTAAATACGTACTTGTTCGTTTGAAATCAGGCGAAGTACGTATGATTCTTGCAACATGCCGCGCGACAATCGGTGCTGTTGGTAATGAACAACACGAATTGATTAACATCGGTAAAGCGGGTCGTTCTAGATGGCTAGGCAAGCGTCCTACAGTTCGTGGTTCTGTAATGAACCCTAACGATCACCCACACGGTGGTGGTGAAGGTCGTGCACCAATCGGTCGCCCATCACCAATGTCACCATGGGGTAAACCTACGCTTGGTAAGAAAACGCGTAAAGGTAAAAACAAATCAGATAAACTTATCGTTAGAAGACGTAAGAAGTAATATTATTAGAAGGGCGGCATAATCGCTCTTCTACATCATAATAAAAGAGGAGGCGTAACTTATGGCTCGTAGTCTTAAAAAAGGACCTTTCGTCGATGACCACTTGATGAAAAAGGTTGAAGCTCAAGAAGGTAACAACAAAAAATCAGTAATCAAAACATGGTCACGTCGTTCAACAATCTTCCCGAATTTTATCGGACATACGATTGCAGTATACGACGGACGCAAACACGTACCTGTATACATTACAGAAGATATGGTCGGACACAAATTAGGTGAATTTGCACCTACACGTACATTTAAAGGTCACGGCGGTGACGACAAGAAAACTCGTTAATTGTAACGGGATTTAAGAAGGAGGATATATGATGGAATCAAAAGCTATGGCGAGAACGATCCGCATTGCACCACGTAAAGTACGTCTTGTATTAGATTTAATCCGTGGTAAAGATGTTCAAGAAGCGATCGCAATCTTGAAATTAACAAACAAAGAAGCATCTCCAGTTGTAGAAAAAGTGCTAATGTCAGCAATCGCTAACGCTGAGCATAACTACGATATGGATATTGATAACTTAATGATTAAAGAAGCATTTGCTAATGAAGGACCAACACTTAAACGTTTCCGTCCACGTGCACAAGGTCGTGCTTCAAAAATCAACAAAAGAACAAGTCATATTCACGTAACAGTTGTCGAAAAAGCTGTTCAAGAAGAAACGACAAACAACGAACAAACTGAAGAAACAAAAGAAGAACAAAACGCATAATATTAAGGAGGGAATACAGTGGGTCAAAAGATTAATCCAACTGGTCTTCGTGTCGGTATTATCCAAGACTGGGAAGCAAAATGGTATGCAGATGACAAGAATTTCGCAACATTACTTCATGAAGACTTAAAGATTCGTAAATATATCGAAGAAAACTTAAAAGATGCTGCCGTATCAAAAGTTGAAATCGAACGTGCCGCAAATAGACTAAATATTTCAATCCATACAGGTAAACCAGGAATGGTGATCGGTAAAGGTGGATCTGAAATTGATAAATTACGTAACAACTTAGCGAAATTAACAGACAAGAAAGTTCACATTAATGTCGTAGAAATCAAGAAAGTAGATCTTGATGCGAAATTAGTAGCAGAAAACATTGCACGTCAATTAGAAAACCGTGTATCATTCCGTCGTGCTCAGAAGCAAGCTATCTCTCGTGCGATGAAACTTGGTGCAAAAGGGATCAAAACTCAAGTGTCAGGGCGTTTAGGCGGAGCTGATATTGCGCGTGCAGAACAATATTCAGAAGGAACTGTTCCACTTCATACTCTACGTGCGGATATCGATTATGCACACGCAGAAGCAGACACAACATACGGTAAATTAGGTGTCAAAGTATGGGTTTATCGTGGAGAGGTTCTTCCTACTAAGAATAATAGTAAAGGAGGAAAATAATATGTTATTACCTAAAAGAGTAAAATACCGTCGTCAACATAGACCAGATACAAAAGGTCGTGCGAAAGGCGGAACTGAAGTAACATTTGGTGATTACGGTTTACAAGCAACGACAACATCTTGGATTACTTCACGTCAAATCGAGTCAGCGCGTATTGCAATGACACGTTATATGAAACGTGGCGGTAAAGTATGGATTAAGATTTTCCCTCATACACCATATACAAAGAAACCATTAGAAGTACGTATGGGATCAGGTAAAGGTGCAGTTGAAGGATGGATTGCAGTTGTAAAACCAGGTCGTATCATGTTCGAAGTCGCAGGTGTAGAAGAAGAAGTAGCACGTGAAGCATTACGTCTTGCAGCACACAAGCTACCTGTAAAAACAAAGATCGTTAAACGTGAAGAATTGGGTGGTGATCCGAATGAAAGCTAAGGAAATTAGAGAGTTAACCACAGCAGAAATCGAAAATGAAGTCAAATCCTTAAAAGAAGAATTGTTCAACTTACGCTTTCAACTAGCTACAGGTCAGCTAGAAAACACGGCACGTATTCGCGAAGTGAGAAAATCAATCGCTCGTATGAAGACAATCGTAAGAGAACGTGAATTAGAGCAAACAGCTAACAAAAACTAATAAATAAAGGAGGTTTTGACGATCATGACTGAAGAAAGAAACAATCGTAAAGTATATACTGGGCGTGTTGTATCAGACAAAATGGATAAAACAATCACGGTCTTAGTAGAAACTCAAAAGAAACACGGTTTATATGGTAAACGTGTGAAATACTCAAAGAAATATAAAGCACATGATGAAAACAACTCAGCTAAAATGAACGACATCGTTCGTATTATGGAAACTCGTCCATTATCTAAAGATAAGCGTTTCCGCTTAGTTGAAATTGTTGAAGAATCAGTAATTATTTAACACAAAATCACTTCGTAAGGGAGGTCAAGTAAATGATCCAACAAGAAAGTCGTTTGAAAGTAGCAGACAACTCAGGGGCTCGTGAAGTCTTAACGATTAAAGTATTGGGCGGTTCAGGTCGTAAAACTGCCAACATCGGTGATGTGATTGTATGTACTGTAAAGAATGCAACACCAGGTGGCGTTGTAAAGAAAGGTGACGTTGTGAAAGCGGTCATCGTTCGTACGAAGTCAGGTGTTCGTCGTGAAGATGGTTCATACATCAAGTTTGATGAGAACGCATGTGTAATTATCCGTGATGACAAAGGCCCTCGTGGTACTCGTATCTTTGGACCGGTTGCACGTGAATTGCGTGAAGGTAACTTCATGAAGATCGTTTCATTATCACCAGAAGTATTATAATATAACAATCCAATAATAAGGAGGTGCCACCACCATGCATGTAAAAACTGGAGACAAAGTTGTAGTCATCTCAGGTAAAGACAAAGGTAAACAAGGCGTTGTACTGAAAGCTTTACCGAAAAAAGATCGCGTCGTTGTAGAAGGCGTGAATATGATGAAAAAACATCAAAAACCAACTCAAATGAATCCTGAAGGTGGAATTTTAGAAACAGAAGCGAGCATCCACGTATCAAACGTTATGCACGTTGACCCTAAAACAAATGAGCCAACACGAATTGGCAAGAAAATCGAAGATGGCAAGAAAGTTCGTATTGCTAAAAAATCAGGTCAAGAAATTAAATAGTAACGAAAGTGAAAGGAGGCAACTAAATTGACGCGTTTACATGATAAATATAAAGAAACAATTACTAAAGAATTAATGAATAAATTCAATTACGATTCTGTAATGGAAGTTCCTAAAATCGAAAAAATCGTTGTGAATATGGGGATTGGTGATGCAGTTCAAAACGCTAAAGTATTAGATACTGCGGTAGAAGAATTACAAGCAATCACTGGTCAAAAGCCATTAATTACAAAAGCGAAAAAATCAATCGCGACATTCCGTTTACGTGAAGGTATGCCAATCGGAGCTAAAGTAACATTACGTGGTGAGAGAATGTATGAATTCTTAGACAAACTGATTTCAGTTTCGTTACCACGTGTACGTGACTTCCGTGGTATTTCTAAGAAAGCCTTCGACGGTCGTGGAAACTACACTTTAGGTGTTAAAGAACAATTGATCTTCCCAGAAATCGATTATGATAAAGTTTCAAAAGTACGCGGTATGGACATCGTAATTGTAACAACAGCAAATACAGACGAAGAGTCTAGAGAACTATTAACTCAATTCGGTATGCCATTCCAAAAATAATCGTATAAGGAGGCGAAATTATGGCTAAAACTTCAATGAAGACAAAGCAACAACGTAAACAAAAATTCAAAGTCCGTGAATATACACGTTGTGAACGTTGTGGAAGACCACATTCAGTGATTCGCAAATTCAAACTTTGCCGTATATGTTTCCGTGAACTTGCCTATAAAGGCCAAATTCCAGGCGTTAAAAAAGCAAGCTGGTAGAATTTTAGATAAACGAAAGGAGGCAATTTAATTATGACAATGACTGATCCTATTGCAGATATGTTAACTCGTGTACGTAATGCGAATATGGTTCGCCACGAATCATTAGAATTACCTGCATCAAACATCAAAAAAGAAATCGCCCAAATCTTAAAGCGTGAAGGGTTCGTAAAGAACGTTGAATTCATCGAAGATGACAAGCAAGGTGTTATCCGTATGTTCTTGAAATACGGTGAGAACAATGAGCGTGTTATTTCTGGAATTAAACGTATTTCTAAACCTGGTTTACGTGTATATGCTAAAGCTGATGAATTACCAAGAGTTTTAAATGGTCTTGGAATTGCATTAGTTTCAACATCAGAAGGCGTATTAACTGACAAAGAAGCAAGACAGAAAAACATCGGTGGAGAAGTACTCGCATACGTTTGGTAATACATTTAGAAAATAAGGAGGTGCATCGCGAATGAGTCGTGTAGGTAAAAAAATTATCGAAATTCCAAGTGGAGTTGAAGTTAAATTTGATGGATCTACAGTAACAGTTAAAGGTCCTAAAGGTGAATTGACAAAGACGTTTAATGAAGAGATGACGTTCAAGCAAGAGGAAAATACAATCGAAATAGAGCGTCCATCAGAATCTAAAGAACATCGTACGATTCACGGTACAACAAGAGCATTGTTACAAAACATGATTACTGGTGTATCAACTGGATTCGAACGTTCATTAGAACTTATCGGGGTAGGTTACCGTGCTCAAATGCAAGGTCAAACATTAGTGTTAAATGTTGGTCTATCTCACCCAGTTGAAATCGAAACAAGTGAATACATTACGATTACAGTAGATAAGAATACAAACGTTAAAGTTGAAGGGATCTCTAAAGAAGAAGTTGGTGCCGTTGCATCAAAAATCCGTTCAATTAGACCACCTGAACCATACAAAGGTAAAGGTATTCGTTATGTAGGTGAATACGTAAGACGTAAAGAAGGTAAAACAGGTAAATAATAAACGTTAATATAAGAAAGGAGTAAGCACATGATATCAAAAATTGATAAGAATAAAGTTCGTCTTAAAAGACGTGCTCGTATTCGTTCAAAGATTTCTGGTACTGCCGAAAGACCACGCTTAAGCATTTATCGTTCTAACAAGCACATTTATGCTCAAGTAATCAATGATGATGAAGGTGTGACTATTGCAAGTGCAACTTCTACTGATCCTGCATTAGGATTAGATTCAACGTCTAACGTTGAAGCAGCGAAGAAAGTTGGCGAAATAGTCGCTAAAGCTGCTGTTGAGAAAAACGTAAAAACGGTTGTGTTCGATCGTGGTGGATATTTATACCACGGACGTATTAAAGCATTAGCTGATGCAGCTCGTGAAAATGGATTAGAATTTTAATTTAAAAGGAGGGACATAAATCTATGGCTCGTAGAGAAGAATCTGAATTTGAAGAACGCGTAGTAACAATTAACCGTGTCGCAAAAGTTGTTAAAGGTGGTCGTACATTCCGTTTCGCCGCACTTGTTGTTGTCGGAGACAAAAACGGACGTGTCGGTTTCGGTACAGGGAAAGCACAAGAGGTACCTGAAGCGATCAAGAAAGCTGTTGAAGCTGCAAAACGTGACTTAGTTGAAGTACCACGTGTAGATGGTACAACACCTCATGAAATCGTAGGACGCTTCGGTTCAGGGAGCATCTTAATGAAACCTGCTCAACCAGGTACAGGGGTGATCGCTGGTGGTCCAGTTCGTGCCGTATTAGAGCTTGCTGGAATTACGGATATCGTAAGTAAATCATTAGGTTCAAATACTCCAATCAACATGGTTCGTGCAACAATTCAAGGATTAACTAACTTGAAAACAGTAGAAGACGTTGCTAAATTACGCGGACTATCACCTGATGAAATAAAAGGATAAGGAGGGAATTATTCATGGCTAAAGTTCAAATCACCCTCACTAAAAGTTTAATTGGGCGTCCACAAGCGCAACGTGATACAGTGAAAGCATTAGGATTGACTAAAGTGAACTCAACTGTAGAACACGAAGATAACGATGCAATTCGTGGACAAATTAACAAAGTATCACACTTAGTAACAGTAGAAGAGAAATAGTATTCACAATTTATCTTAGGGAGGTGCAACAAAGATGAAATTACATGAAATGAAACCAGTAGAAGGTGCACGTAATACGCGCAACCGTGTTGGACGTGGTATGTCAAGTGGTAACGGTAAAACAAGTGGTCGTGGTCACAAAGGTCAAAACGCACGTTCAGGTGGCGGTGTACGTTTAGGATTCGAAGGTGGACAACTTCCATTATTCAGACGTTTACCAAAACGTGGATTTACTAACATAAACCGTAAAGAATATGCTATTGTTAATTTAGAGACTTTGAATCGTTTCGAAGAAGGTACTGAAATCAATCCAGCTGTACTTGTTGAAGCAGGTATTGTTAAGAATGAAAAATCAGGAATTAAAATCTTAGGTAACGGTTCATTAGATAAAAAGTTAACAATTAAAGCTCATAAATTCTCTCGTTCAGCAGTTGAAGCGATTGAAGCTAAGGGCGGAACTTACGAGGTGATCTAATGATTGGAACGTTAATCAATTTCTTTAAAGTTAAAGAAATTAGAAACAAGATCCTATTTACACTAGCAATGCTTTTAATTTTTAAGATTGGAACGTTTATTCCTGTTCCAGGTGTTGATCCGTCAGCATTTGACACTGGAAATAAACAAGGTGTTATGGACTTATTCAACACATTCGGTGGTGGAGCGTTGAAAAACTTCTCCATTCTTGCAATGGGTATTATGCCATACATTACAGCATCAATCGTTGTTCAATTATTGCAGATGGATGTTGTTCCGAAATTTACAGAATGGGCTAAGCAAGGTGACGTTGGTCGTCGTAAATTGACTCAATTTACACGCTACTTCACGATTGTGCTAGCATTTATTCAAGCATTAGCGATGTCGTATTCATTTAATAGAATGTTACAGGGTCAATTAATAACGGATCAATCAGTATGGGGTTATTTGCTGATCGCAATCGTACTCACAACAGGGACTGCATTTTTAATGTGGCTTGGTGAGATGATTACTCAACATGGTGTTGGTAATGGTATTTCAATTATTATCTTTGCGGGTATATTAGCAGTAATTCCTGATGCACTTATACAACTTTATCAACAAAACTTTGTCGGTGCTGATAATACGACAATGGCAGTGTTACAAGTTGTTGGCTTGTTTGTATTCTTAGTGTTGATTACAGCATTAAGTGTATTTATTCTACAAGCTGTTCGTAAAATTCCGATTCAATATGCAAAACGTCAAACACAAGGATCTAGACTTGCACCACAGTCAACTTTCTTACCATTGAAAGTGAACCCTGCCGGTGTAATCCCAGTAATCTTTGCGATGGCATTCTTTATGTTACCGCAGACATTATCATTATTCTTCCCAGATCAACAATGGGCCAAGTCATTTGCTAACGCGAGTGACCCGAGTAATCCTATTGGTATGATCGTTTATGTTGTATTAATTATTGCGTTTACGTATTTCTATTCATTCGTTCAAGTGAATCCTGAACAAATGGCTGAAAACTTACAAAAACAAGGGAGTTATGTCCCGGGGATTCGCCCAGGTAAGTCAACAGAGAAATATATTACGTCAGTGTTATATCGTTTAGTGTTTGTCGGCTCAATATTTTTAGCAGCAATCTCAATATTGCCATTACTTGTTACGAAATTTATGAACTTACCTCAAGCAATTCAAGTTGGGGGTACGAGCTTACTGATCGTAATCGGTGTAGCTTTAGAGACAATGAAGACGTTAGAAGCACAATTAAACGAACGTGAATATAAAGGGTTCAGAAAAAGATAAAAGGGGATTATATTATAATGAATATCATTCTTATGGGTTTACCAGGTGCTGGTAAAGGAACGCAAGCAGAATTAATAACAGAAAAATACCCAATTCCACATATTTCTACAGGTGATATGTTCCGAAAAGCGATGAAAGATGAAACACCACTCGGTGCGAAAGCGAAATCTTTTATGGATAAAGGTGAACTAGTACCTGATGAAGTAACCATTGGAATTGTTAGAGATAGATTGAATGAGTCTGATGCATCTAAAGGATTTTTGCTTGATGGTTTCCCAAGAACGGTTGAGCAAGCAGAAGCATTAAACGAGATTATGAAGGATTTGTCATCAAAAATTGATGCAGTCATTTATATTAACGTTGCTCAAGAAGAATTGTTAACGCGCTTAACAGGGAGAAGAATTTGTAAAACATGTGGTAAAGCATATCATTTAGTATTCAATCCACCAAAAGTTGAAGGTGTGTGCGATAATGATGGTACTAAGCTTTATCAACGTGAAGACGATAACCCTGAAACAGTTCAAAACCGATTAGATGTTAACATTAAGCAAACTAAGCCATTATTAGATTTCTATGATGCACAAGGTGTATTAAAAGAAGTGAATGGTGAAGGTGATATCGATGATGTGTTTAATGAAATTCAGTCCATTTTAGTGGATTTAAATCAATAACCCATCACTTAACAACATGAAGCTAAAGCTCTTTGGAACCGGAGTTGAATTAGATCAGGAGCAGATACAACCGTCTCTCTAAAATCGTTTATAATCGCACAACTAATATATTTCAATATGTTTTCCGAACGCTTCATAGATTTTAACAATAATCATTAAGTGAGGAGGGAATTAATTTGGCTAAACAAGATGTGATTGAATTAGAAGGAACAGTACTCGATACACTTCCAAATGCACAGTTCAAAGTAGAACTTGAGAACGGACATGAGATTTTAGCTCATGTATCGGGTAAGATTCGTATGAACTACATCCGTATCTTACCAGGCGATAAAGTGACAGTTGAAATGTCACCATACGATTTAACAAGAGGACGTATTACGTATCGTTATAAATAATGAAGCTCCACAAATAAGGAGGTTTGAATAACTATGAAAGTAAGACCATCAGTTAAACCAATCTGTGAAAAATGTAAAGTTATCCGCAGAAAAGGTAAAGTTATGGTAATTTGTGAAAACCCTAAGCATAAGCAAAAACAAGGATAATTAATGGAGGTGTAAAGGTATGGCTCGTATCGCAGGAGTAGACATTCCACGTGAAAAACGTATCGTAATTTCGTTAACTTATGTATACGGTATCGGAAAGAAACGTTCTGAAGAGATCTTAGCGAAAGCTGGAGTTTCTGAAGACACGCGTACACGTGATTTAACTGAAGATGAATTAAATAAAATTCGTGAAGTTGTAGATAGTTACAAAGTAGAAGGTGACTTACGTCGTGAGATCAACATGGATATTAAACGTCTAATGGAGATTGCTTCTTACCGTGGAATCCGTCATCGTCGTGGTTTACCAGTTCGTGGTCAACATACGAAAAACAACGCACGTACTCGTAAAGGTCCAGTTAAAACAGTAGCAAACAAAAAGAAATAATAAGTAAAGGAGTGAGTTTAATATGGCACGTAAACAAGTATCTCGTAAACGTCGAGTGAAAAAGAATATTGAAACAGGTGTAGCACATATCCGTTCTACATTTAACAATACGATCGTGACAATTACTGATGATTTCGGTAACGCAATTTCATGGTCATCAGCTGGTGCACTTGGATTCAAAGGTAGTAAGAAATCAACACCATTCGCTGCCCAAATGGCAAGTGAAACTGCTTCTAAAGCTGCGATGGAACACGGACTTAAGTCTGTTGAAGTAACAGTTAAAGGACCTGGTTCTGGTCGTGAATCAGCAATCCGTGCATTACAATCAGCTGGTTTAGAAGTTACAGCGATTAAAGATGTAACACCAGTTCCTCATAACGGTTGTCGCCCACCGAAACGTCGTCGTGTATAATAGTTTTAAAATCAATCCGTTTAATTTATAATTTAAATGAATCTCATTAACTGACATTCGACGTATTGAAGGAGGATATTAATCAATGATTGAAATCGAGAAGCCTAGAATTGAAACAATTGAAGTAAGCGATGATTCTAAGTTTGGTAAGTTCGTCATCGAACCATTAGAACGTGGCTATGGAACAACGCTTGGAAACTCCTTACGTCGTATCCTACTGTCTTCATTACCAGGTGCGGCCGTTAAACACATTGAAATTGAAGGTGTATTACATGAATTCTCAGCGATTGATAACGTTGTAGAAGATGTAACATCGATTATTATGAACTTAAAAGAATTATCACTTAAGATTTACTCTGATGAAGAGAAAACACTTGAAATAGACGTAAATCAAGCAGGCGAAGTGACTGCTAAAGATATTACGCATGATAGTGATGTTGAAATCTTAAATCCTGAATTATATATTGCTACTGTATCTGAAGGCGGTCATTTCAAAATGCGCTTGGTAGCGAACAAAGGTCGTGGTTATGCACGAGCTGAAGATAATAAAACAGGAGACTTACCAATTGGTGTTATTCCGATTGACTCAATCTATACACCAGTAGAACGTGTAAATTACACTGTTGAGAATACACGTGTAGGTCAAATGACTAATTTTGATAAGTTAACATTAGATGTGTGGACTGACGGTTCAATCACACCACAAGAAGCTATTTCTTTAAGTGCGAAGATTTTCACTGAGCATTTGAATATATTTGTAGGCTTGACAGATGAAGCGCAAAACGCTGAAATCATGGTTGAGAAACAAACAGATCAAAAAGAAAAAGTCCTTGAAATGTCGATAGAAGAATTAGACTTATCAGTGCGTTCATACAACTGCTTGAAGCGTGCAGGCATTAATTCTGTACAAGAATTAGCAGATAAGAGTGAGGCTGATATGATGAAAGTTCGTAATTTAGGACGTAAGTCATTAGAAGAAGTGAAAGTTAAGTTAGAAGACTTAGGTCTATCACTACAAAAAGAAGACCAATAGAGTAAAGGAGGTTACACATATGGGTTACAGAAAATTAGGTCGTACATCAGACCAACGTAAAGCATTGTTACGTGACTTATCGACATCATTAATCGTTAAAGAACGTATCGAAACGACAGAAGCGAAAGCGAAAGAAGTTCGTAAATCTGTAGAGAAATTAATTACTTTAGGTAAACGTGGAGATTTAAATGCACGTCGTCAAGCGATTAAAGTATTGCGTCCAGTTGAAATCACGAATGAAGATGAATCAACTCAAGATGCAGTTCAAAAATTATTCGCAGAAATCGCACCACGTTACGAAGACCGTCAAGGTGGATATACTCGTATCATGAAAAAAGGTCCTCGTCGTGGAGACGGTTCAGAAATGGTGATTATCGAGTTAGTATAGTCACTAAACCTAAAAGTGAAGAGTGTTACGATGATGTTTTGATAAAACATTCGTCTAGCTCATTCGTGCCCTGAATATCATTTCATATATACGCGTGATCCCTTCAGGGCACGCGCTTTTTTTATACATAATATACAATAGGTGTAAGGAGGTGTTTAGCAATGTTTGAGTTCGATCATGTATCATTCCAATACAAGCAATCATCAGAGCGAATTATTGATCAATTGTCATTTCAAATTCAACCGACGCAGCATATCGCAATCATCGGAGCGAACGGATCAGGGAAGTCAACCATTGCTAAACTCGCTCTATCCATATTGAATCCTACAGAGGGTAAGATTAAGGAGAAGCCCAATTTAAAGAAATCAATCGTCTTCCAAAATCCCGATAATCAATTTGTCGGAGTGACCGTAGAAGATGATATTGCATTCGGATTAGAGTATCATCAAATTCCACAGTATGAAATGAAAGATAGAATATACGAATCATTGGAGCTTGTTGATATGATCGATTATTTACAACATGAAGTATCGAAACTGTCGGGGGGACAGAAACAACGTGTTGCTTTAGCAGGGGCGCTTGCGATACAACCAGATTTGATTTTTTTAGATGAAGTGACCAGTATGTTAGATCCAAATGGACGTCAACAATTTGGTGATATATTAAAACGTCTTAAGCATAGACAACAGATGAGTATGATTCAAATTACACATGATATGGAAGAGGCAAAGCTTGCAGATTTAGTCATTGTCATGAATGATGGTCGTAAAATCATGGAAGGGTCTCCAGAAGAAATATTTACTCGAGTTGATGAACTTCGTGCTGTTGGTTTAACGGTACCGTATGCGATGCGAATTGCTCATGAGATGGGGATGGATACGTCTGTTTATATTACAGAAGATGAGTTGGTGAACAGAATATGATTCAAGCTAAACAGCTATACCACACGTATCAACCGAACTCACCGCTCGCTCATAATGCATTAAGTGACATTAATTTTACGATTGAGAAGCAACAGATTACCGCGATTGTTGGTCACACGGGTTCAGGAAAGTCTACGTTAATTCAACATTTCAATGGATGGTTGCAGCCGACGGATGGAATATTACATGTGCTTGATCAACACGTCACGAAACGAGCGAAGCCGAAACGATTATTTAATCTACGTCAGCGTGTTGGGATTGTATTTCAATCTCCTGAAACTCAATTGTTCGAAGCGACAGTGCTTGATGATATTATCTTTGGTCCAATGCGCTATGGGATGTCTAAAGAAGATGCGATTGACCGCGCTTATCGATTAGCTGATGAGTTGGGATTAGATCGGTCATTGCTTGATCGGAACCCTATTCAATTATCTGGTGGTGAGAAAAGACGTGTCGCATTATTATGTATTATTGCAATGAATCCAGACATTCTCGTATTAGATGAACCGACTGCTGCACTTGATTATAAAGGTGTTCAAGATGTTATGAAGATGATTCACACATTGAGACGCCAAGGGATTACGATCATTATCGTCTCACATGATATGGATTTAGTCGCTGAACTGAGTGATGCAACGATTGAACTCTCTGATGGACGTTTGTCATTCGTTGGTTCAACTGACCAGTATATAGATCATTTATATACATCAAATTTAGTTGAACAGTTGCCAACGATTGTTAGACTACAATTACGCGCGGGCTATTCAATCGATGACTGCATCATAAAAGAAAAGGACTTTATAGAGCAATGGAGGATTCGCCATGCTAAAAGATAATTTAGTCGGCAAATATATTCCTCAAGATTCTGTGATTCATCATTTAGACCCAAGAGCGAAATTTTTGGCGTTCTTTCTATTAATGTTAATCGTTTTTATTGCGAATTCTGTTGTGACATACGGTGTGTTAATTGCTGTCGCATTGATATTGACTCTATTTGCTAAATTTAATATTAGTTATGTATTGAATGGGTTAAAGCCTATTCTATTGATTGTATTATTCGCATTCTTTGTCCATTTATTCACAACAAAGGGTGGAGAGTTGTTATGGTCATGGAAGTTTCTATCAATCTATTCTCACGGATTAGTCCAAGGAATATTTATATCATTACGATTTATTTTATTGATGTATTTTGCAACGATTTTAACGCTATCAACGAGTCCAATCGAATTGACGCAAGGGATAGAATCGTTATGTGCACCACTTAAAGTTATCGGTATTCCCGTTGAATCGATTGCGTTAATGATGTCTATCGCGATTCGTTTTATTCCGACACTCATTGACGAACTTGATTTAATTCGAAGAGCTCAAGCGGCGCGTGGTGCTGATGTCGCAATGGGCTCATTGAGTGCACGATTTAAAGCAGTACAAGCGTTGGTCATCCCAATCTTTATTCAATCATTTAAGCGCGCTGAAGATTTAGCTAATGCGATGGAAGCTAGAGGTTATGATACGAATGTTCAGCGAACATACTATAAAGTACTGACGTGGAAATTTAAAGATACATTGATTATAATTTCAGTGATGTGCATTGGAGTACTATTAATACTGTTGAGACTTAACAACATTTAAGATAAGGAGATTCATATGGAGCGAATTTTAATGTCGTTACAATATAATGGTGCAGCTTATCAAGGGTTTCAGATTCAACACGATTTGAAGACGGTGCAACGTGAATTAGAACGCATTACACAACGGATGCATCAACAATTCGTCCGAATTCACCCAGCGAGTCGAACAGATAAAGGCGTTCATGCTTTGGAACAATTTATTCATTTCGATAGCCATTTAACGCTACCAGAAGATAAATGGATGCATGCGTTTAATTCAGCCCTTCCTAATGACATCGTTGTTACTCGAGTGAATAAGGTGGATGACCAATTTCATTGCCGATATGACACAATCGGGAAGATGTATCGTTACCGAGTGTATACGAATCCTTTGCGAGATCCATTGAAGGTTAACTTAATGACACATATGCCTTATGACTTGAATATTACTGACATGCAAAAAGCTGCTAGACTTTTTGAAGGAACGCATGATTTTACTAGTTTTTGTTCAGCGAAAACCGAAATCGATCGAAAAGTCCGCACCATTTATTTATCGAAAGTGATTGAAACAACATATGGATTTGATTTCGTCATTGTCGGCGATGGCTTTTTGTACAACATGGTTCGTATTATCGTCAATTTTTTAACCGACATAGCACAAGGATTTCGCGAAGTTGATGATGTCCATAAGGTCATCGAAGCTCGTGATCGTACGAAAGCACATAAGACCGCACCAAGTGAAGGGCTCTATTTAGAGCGAACATTTTATTCAGAAGATGAGTTAAAACATTGTGTTGCTGAATTAAATACGTTATAAAAGAATTAAGAAAGTATGAGGAGGAATGATGATGGAATATAATCAATATATTGATCATACGCAATTGAAGCAAGATGCAACATTAAATCAAATCAATACACTAATCGAAGAGGCAAAACAATACAACTTCAAAAGTGTCTGTGTTCAACCGAGTTACGTCGCACATAGTCGTAAAGCATTACAAGACAGTGAAGTCCTCGTATGTACAGTCGTTGGATTCCCATTAGGTCAAAACGCGACCGAAACGAAAGTCTTCGAAACAGTTCAAGCAATCAAAGACGGAGCCGATGAAATTGATATGGTGATCAACGTCGCGAAGTTAAAAGATGAATTATACGATGAAGTCCAATTAGATATCCAAAGCGTTGTGTCAGCAGCGCATAAAGAATCAAAAATCGTCAAAGTCATATTAGAAACGTGCTTATTATCAGATGATGAAATTAAGAAAGCGTGTGAAATCTCTGAAAAAGCCGGAGCAGATTTCGTCAAAACATCGACAGGATTTTCAACAGGCGGCGCAACGGTTGAAGCCGTTCAACTGATGAAGCAAACTGTAGGAGACAGACTTGAAGTGAAAGCAAGCGGAGGTGTTCGCTCATTAGAAGACATGAACAAAATGATCGAAGCCGGCGCAACGCGCATCGGCGCATCAAGCGGAGTGAAAATCATGCAAGGATTAGAGAGCGATAGTGATTACTAAAAAATACTAAACCCGATAAAATTTTATTTTATCGGGTTATTTCTTTGCCAAAATTTTAAGTGATTGAATTTAGTTTGCAATATTAGTTGAGTATAGTGGGTAGATTGAGTAACAAATGTTGAAACTACCTACTAAAAAAGGTTTATAGTGGGTAGATTGAGAGAAAAGTGTTGAAACTAACCACTAAAGTAGTTGTATAGTGGGTAGATTGAGAGAAAAGTGTTGAAACTACCTACTAAAAAAGGTTTATAGTGGGTAGATTGAGAGAAAAGTGTCGAAACTACCCACTAAAGTAGTTGTATAGTGGATAGATTGAGTAGGAAACTCAAAACGACCAACCAAAAAATTTTAGTCAACAGCATTTAATAAGAATATCGCGTTTGTTAAATCAATCACCATCGAGTGAACATCATCATCAATTAAGGTATAATATAATTAAAACAACCGAGGAGGTTATGACAATGAGAATGGTTGATGTTATTGAAAAAAAGCGTGATGGACATGCATTGTCGGCAGAAGAAATTGAGTTTTTCGTTCAAGGTTACTCGAAAGGTGATATTCCAGATTATCAAGCATCTGCATTAGCAATGACGATATTTTTCCAAGATATGAATGATGAAGAACGTGGTGAATTAACACGACAGATGGTCTTATCTGGACAGGAAATCGATCTCTCTGAAATTGATGGTATCAAAGTGGATAAGCATTCAACGGGTGGTGTTGGAGATACGACGACATTAGTGCTGGCCCCATTAGTTGCGAGTGTTGGTGTGCCAGTTGCGAAGATGAGTGGTCGTGGGTTAGGGCATACCGGTGGAACATTAGATAAGTTAGAGTCTTTCGAAGGCTTCAACATCGAGTTAGACCAACAATCATTTATCGATTGCGTCAATCGAGATAAAGTTGCAGTCATCGGTCAATCAGGTGATTTAACACCAGCGGATAAAAAATTATACGCCCTTCGAGATGTGACAGCGACTGTGAACTCAATTCCGTTAATTGCCTCTTCAATTATGAGTAAAAAAATCGCATCAGGTGCAGAACGGATCGTTCTCGATGTTAAAGTGGGTAAAGGTGCATTTATGAAAGACATCGAAAGTGCCTCTGAACTAGCAAAAGCAATGGTTTCTATCGGTCAACATATCGGACGTACGACGGAAGCGGTTATCTCTGATATGAATCAACCACTCGGTTATGCAATTGGTAATGCGTTAGAAGTGAAAGAAGCGATTGATACATTGACTGGCAATGGGCCTGAAGATTTGACTGAACTTGTATTAGAACTAGGCAGTCGAATGGTTGTACTCGGTGAAAAAGCTTCAACGATTGAAGAAGCCCGTGAAATGTTAATCGAAGCGATTGAATCGAAGAAAGCATTAGAAACGTTTAAAACATTTATAAAAAATCAAGGCGGTAATCCATCGCAAGTAGATAATCCAACGACATTACCAACCGCTCAGTATCAAATCGATGTACCGGCTGAATCATCAGGTTACATTACTGAACTGATCGCGAATGAACTCGGTGTTGCAAGTATGCATTTAGGTGCCGGTCGAGCGACAAAAGATGATGTGATTGATCTTGCTGTCGGCATCGTATTACACAAAAAGATTGGTGACCAAGTAGAAGCTGGAGAATCTATCGCAACGATACATGCCAATCAACAAGACGTTGAAGCGGTGAAGGAGAAAGTGTTGAATGCGGTGAAGATCAATGATGAACGTATTGAATACCCACTCATTCATAAAGTCATCACAGGAAAGGATGTTACACAATGACATATTCATTTAAACGTATCCATTTAATCGTTCTAGACTCAGTCGGCATCGGAGAAGCACCAGATGCGAAGGATTTCAATGATGAAGGCAGTCATACGTTAAAGCACATATTAGAGCACACACCAACAGAACTCCCTAACTTAGAACAACTTGGCTTAGGTAATATTGAATCGTTACCAACAGTGAAACCCGTTGATGAACCGAACGCTTTTTATACGAAGATGGAAGAGTCGTCTGTTGGTAAAGATACGATGACAGGCCATTGGGAGCTCATGGGACTAAATATTCAAGAACCATTCAAAGTATACCCGAACGGATTCCCGGATGATCTTATCAAGCAGATTGAAGAACATACAGGACGCAAAGTTGTTGCAAATCGACCAGCGAGTGGTACACAAATCATCGATGAATGGGGAGAGCATCAGTTGAATACTGGTGATTTAATCGTCTATACTTCGGCAGATCCAGTATTGCAAATTGCGGCCCATGAAGATGTCATTCCAGTGGATGAACTGTATGAAATCTGTGAATATGTCAGAGAAATTACGAAAGATCCTAAATATTTGATCGGACGAATTATCGCACGACCTTATATCGGAATACCGGGGCAATTTGAACGAACATCAAACCGTCATGATTACGCGTTAAAACCATTCGGTGAGACGACGATGAACGCGCTTAAAGATGCTCAATTAGACGTTATCGCAGTCGGTAAAATTAATGATATCTTCGACGGTGAAGGGGTCACTCAATCTGTCCGAACGAAAGATAATATGGACGGCGTAGATCAATTATTGAACGTCATGAAGCAACCTTTTACAGGACTTAGCTTTACGAATCTTGTCGACTTTGATGCGAAATACGGTCACCGAAGAGATCCGAAAGGATATGCGGAAGCGTTGAAAGCATTCGATGATCGACTGCCAGAATTGATGAATCACCTTGAGCAGGATGATTTACTCATCATTACAGCAGATCATGGTAACGACCCAACAGCACCAGGAACAGACCATACGAGAGAATATGTACCATTACTCATTCATTCACCGTCGATTGAATCGACACAGTACGGTAAAATTAGACAGTCTAAGACATTTAGTGATATCGCAATGACAATCGCTGATAACTTTGGCGTAAAGCAACCATCATATGGTGAAAGCTTTATGAATGAATTGAATAAATAATGACGAAAGCGACATGACATTTATGCTATAATAGGTGTTATGTTGCTTTTTAATTTTAATGAGAAACATACGAAATTTCATTGACAAAAACCGTCAAAAATTATATGATAGTTAACGGTATTGTTTTATATCACCCCACGATAAGCCCCGGAAACTTATTGTGTAACATGATATATGAAACGAAGACTCAAGCGAATTGAATAAAAAATGAATGAATCGATACATTTAATGTACGGAATTGAAGGAGGAATACACCATGCGTCAAACTTTTATGGCGAATGAATCAAACATCGAACGTAAATGGTTCGTTGTTGATGCAGAAGGTCAAACGTTAGGTCGTTTGTCTACAGAAGTGGCAGCACTTTTACGCGGTAAGCATAAAGTGACTTTCACACCACACGTTGATACTGGTGACAATGTCATCATCATTAATGCGGATAAGATTGAATTTACAGGAAATAAAGCGATGGACAAAATGTACTATCGTCACTCTCAACATCCAGGTGGATTGAAATCAATCTCAGCAGGTGAGTTAAGAGAGAAAAATCCTGAGCGTTTATTAGAGAATTCTATTAAAGGAATGCTACCTCACAACAAGTTAGGTAGAGCGATCGCGAAGAAATTATACGTATATGCGGGTAGCGAGCATCCACACGCTGCACAAAAACCAGAAAACTACGAGTTACGTGGTTAATAGAGGAGGGTACACATTATGGCAGTAGTAGAATACAAAGGTACAGGTCGTCGTAAGAGCTCAGTAGCACGTGTACGCTTAGTTCCTGGTGAAGGTAACATCACTGTTAACAAGCGTGACGTACGTGAGTACTTACCATTTGAATCATTAATTTTAGACTTAAATCAACCATTTGATTTAACAGAAACTCAAGGAAACTACGATGTAATCGTAAACGTGCACGGCGGTGGATTCACTGGTCAAGCACAAGCGATTCGTCATGGGATTGCAAGAGCTTTATTACAAGCTGATCCTGAACATCGTGGTGTATTAAAGCGTGCGGGTATGTTAACACGTGACCCACGTATGAAAGAACGTAAGAAGCCAGGTCTTAAAGGCGCACGTCGTTCACCACAATTCTCAAAACGTTAATATTGCCAAAGCTGTTGCGAGTTTATTCGCTTACAGATTTGGTATGCAAATTGCGACAGCAATTTGTGTTCAATTGAAGATACGTCTATAGCACTTCTCGAAAATATTCGAGAGGTGCTTTTTTATAATCTTTTCATGACTAATGCCCTTCATAGTTATTAAGACTAAATATATTTATTAAATATCCATATGAAGTCTAATCATATCAATAGCTTGTATATGATTTTCATAAATTTCATCATGATCGTTTTTTAAGAAAAAATCTTTGTCGATATAATTAATTCTGAATCCTACCTTCTGATATAAAGCTAACTGGTTAATACTTGAATTAGCAGTACCGATTTCAATATGTTTAAACCCTTTGTTTTTTGTATTATTTATAGCAAATTTAAGTAACTTCTTAGCATAACCTTTTCCTTGATAGTTTGGATCAATCGCAATATTAATTATTTCTAATGTGTTAGGGCGTGTAGGTAACAATACAATGACACCAATTGTCTGGTCTTTTTCAATCAACTTTTTATTAAAAGAAGATCTTCTTACTTTTAATGAAGACCAAAATCTTCTTTCAAGTATAACAAGGTTAATAAAAACAATCTCGAACGGATTTAAGCGTCTATTAGAAATATATTTTAAGGAACGGATGGAATTAAGAAAGAGGCAATTAAAGTTTCAAGCAAGAACTCCATTATCTTTGTTAACCGTAAAGACGGATATGGAAATTTTTGTACGATTAGTGCGTTGGCTTCAAGAGAATAAAAGTCATCTTACATCATGGGGATACTGTACAACAAGTGGATATACATACATTTCTCCTTAGTTTAACACCTAAACAACGTGAAATTGTAAGAAAGGATTTATTAGTGTTATTCAAATTAGCTAGAAGAAAAAGAATTATAACGCATATACCGATTTTAGATATTAAATCTAGAGAATTACCTCCAACAATTGAGCCTTTAACTTTTGAGGAACAAATTAAAGTAGCCAAAACAATAAAAAGTAATCTTTTTGAACAACCTTTAGAATGTCTACTAAGCTCTTTCTGTTTTTATCATGGTTTATCTTCGAAGATGATTAAAGAAATTAAACTGACAGATTTAGATATAGATAGAAAGGTGATTCATTTTAAGGATAGACCGCCGGTCTATTTATCTGAAGACGAGATAACATTGATAAATGAATATGCAAAATTAAGAACGAATATTAAAAATGCAAATAATAAAACACATTTAATAATAAGCTCCAACTCAACAATGATTTATGGGGATAAACCTGTTAATAACCGTTTCATATTGAGAAAGGTAAAGGATTTATCTGGTTTCACCCCGTAAGGCTTTGAGGATTACTTGTTTTAATGTAATAGCAAGTAATTTTGGCCCTCAACTACTTGTAGAAGGATTGGGTATATCTTTGACGCAAGCATCAAGATACGGAAAGTTAGAGGATTATCTTATCGAAGAACAAATACAATCTGGAAGAGAATTTTTACATGGTCAGTAAATTCAAATAGATGGATCTGAAAAGTCATATACTAATGGAGACTAAGTTTAACATCACCTTTTATTGAATGATTATAAAAAGTTTGTGATAAAGTCTACTTAAACTAACGGGCAGTTATGTTTAAGATACTTTAAAATTTGGTTAAAATCTCCGAAAGGATTGGTTTCTAACATTAGAAACCAATCCTTTTTATTGTAATATTAATTACATCTCAATCAAACAATCATTTGACTATTTGTTTATAGTAGGTTATATTATAATCTCAATCAAACAATCATTTGACTATTTGTTTATAGTAAGTTATATTATAATCTCAATCAAACAATCATTTGACTATTTGCTTATAGTAGGTTATATTATAATCATCAAACAAACAGTCATTTGAATAAGGAGGATAATTATGACAAAAGATATGTGTGAAGTTACCTGTATTCATGAAGATAAGGTAAACAGGGCTAAAAAAGATCTTGCTAAACAGAATCTTATGGATGTAGCGAAAGTTTTTAAGGCTCTATCAGATGATACAAGAGTTAAAATTGCTTATGTTTTGTCTTTAGAGGGAGAGTTATGTGTTTGTGATGTAGCTAATATCATTGAATCTTCAACGGCTACGGCATCCCATCATTTAAGATTATTGAAAAATTTAGGTATAGCAACATACCGCAAAGAAGGAAAATTAGTCTATTATTCACTGGATGATGAGCATGTTAAACAGCTCGTAGAAAAAGCTATCGAGCATCAGAAGGAGGCTATGAAAATTGGATAATACAGCAAAAACCTTAACAGAAGATAAAAATGTTTATCGTGTGGAGGGTTTCTCCTGTGCAAACTGTGCAGGGAAATTCGAAAAAAATGTAAAACAACTACCAGGAGTACAGGATGCTAAAGTCAATTTTGGAGCTTCTAAAATTGATGTAGTTGGAAATGTAACCGTTGAAGAACTAGAAGAGGCTGGTGCTTTCGAGAATCTTAAAGTGGTACCAGAGAAATCAAGAAGACGGGTCGAACCTGTTGAAGATAAAAATGTTTACCGTGTGGAGGGATTTTCCTGCGCAAACTGTGCTGGGAAGTTTGAAAAAAATGTAAAACAACTAGCTGGAGTTCAGGATGCAAAAGTGAACTTTGGCGCTTCCAAAATTGATATATATGGAAATGCATCGGTTGAAGATCTTGAAAAAGCAGGTGCTTTCGAGAATCTTAAAGTATTTCCTGAAAAACTGGCGAATCAAACGACAAAAGAGACCAGAGAGGACAACAAGGTTCAAAAAGAAGAGAAAATACCATTTTATAAAAAACATAGTACATTACTGTTTGCCGCATTACTAATTGCTTTTGGTTACCTTTCTCACTTTGTAAATGGAGAAGATAACCTCGTAACTTCCATGTTATTTGTAGGTTCAATTGTAATTGGCGGATATTCACTATTTAAAGTTGGTTTTCAAAATTTGATACGCTTTGATTTCGACATGAAAACCCTGATGACAGTTGCCGTTATTGGAGCTGCCATCATTGGTGAATGGGCAGAGGCGGCCATTGTTGTCATTCTATTTGCAATCAGTGAAGCTCTGGAACGTTTCTCTATGGACAGAGCAAGACAGTCCATTCGTTCATTGATGGATATTGCCCCAAAAGAAGCACTTGTTAGACGAAATGGTCAGGAAATAACGATCAATGTAGATGATATTGTTGTAGGCGATATTATGATTGTTAAGCCAGGGCAAAAAATTGCCATGGATGGGCTAGTTGTTAATGGCCTGTCGGCTGTCAATCAGGCAGCTATAACAGGAGAATCAGTCCCTGTTTCCAAAACAGTAGATGATGAAGTATTTGCAGGTACGCTTAACGAAGAGGGATTACTTGAAGTAAAAATCACCAAATATGTAGAGGATACAACCATTGCCAAAATCATTCATCTTGTTGAAGAAGCACAAGGGGAGCGTGCTCCAGCCCAAGCATTCGTAGATAAGTTTGCAAAATATTACACTCCGATCATTATGGTTATTGCAGCCTTGGTTGCAGTAGTTCCACCTTTATTCTTTGGTGGAGGATGGGATACATGGGTTTACCAAGGATTAGCAGTACTTGTAGTTGGGTGTCCTTGTGCATTAGTAATTTCTACTCCAATTTCGATTGTTTCGGCAATTGGAAATGCTGCTAAAAAAGGTGTGTTGATTAAAGGTGGTGCCTATTTGGAGGAATTGGGAGCCATCAAGTCAATCGCATTTGATAAAACAGGAACACTGACAAAAGGTGTACCTGCGGTAACAGATTTTAAAGTATTAAATAATCAAGTGGAAGAAAAAGAGCTATTTTCCATTATTACAGCTTTAGAATATCGTTCACAACATCCACTTGCTTCAGCAATTATGCAGAGGGCTGAGCAAGATAATATTCCTTATTCGAATGTGCAAGTGGAAGACTTCGCTTCGATTACTGGGCGAGGTATAAAAGGGGTTGTAAACGGAACAACTTATTATATTGGTAGTCCCAGACTTTTTAAGGAATTAAATGTTTCCGATTTTAGTCTTGAGTTTGAAAACAATGTGAAAATCCTACAAAATCAAGGAAAAACAGCCATGATCATTGGAACGGAACAAACAATCCTCGGTGTAATTGCCGTTTCAGATGAAGTACGTGAAACAAGCAAAAATGTGATTCAAAAACTTCACCAGTTAGGAATTAAGCAAACAATAATGCTAACTGGTGATAATCAAGGTACCGCAAATGCAATTGGTGCACACGTAGGCGTATCTGATATTCAATCCGAATTGATGCCACAGGATAAATTAAATTTTATTAAAAAAATGCAATCGGAGCATGGTAACGTAGCTATGATTGGCGATGGCGTTAATGATGCTCCTGCACTTGCTGCATCCACTGTTGGAATAGCAATGGGCGGTGCTGGTACAGATACTGCAATCGAAACAGCTGATATTGCCTTAATGGGAGACGATTTAAGCAAACTTCCATTTGCAGTAAGACTCAGTCGAAAAACGCTAAATATCATCAAAGCTAACATCATTTTTGCTATCGGAATTAAAGTAATTGCCTTACTATTGGTTATTCCAGGCTGGCTAACCCTTTGGATTGCGATTCTCTCCGATATGGGAGCTACTATTTTGGTAGCATTAAATAGTTTACGACTGATGAGAGTGAAGGATAAATAGGTACTATATGTGTGAAATTTACGGAAGGGCTTTTCAATTTGAAGAAAAGTCCTACCCTAAAATATTGGAGGTGGAAAAATGATCGCAACGATACTGACTGCAGCTGCGGTATATGTAGCAACAGGAATTGATTATCTCGTCATATTAATTCTTTTGTTTTCGCAAGTAAAAAAAGGTCAGGTAAAACATATTTGGATAGGACAATATATAGGGACTGTAATTGTGATAGGAGCAAGTCTTTTAGTTGCACAGGGGATTGTGAATTTAATTCCGCAGCAATGGGTTATCGGACTACTTGGACTTTTACCACTTTACTTAGGTGTGAAAATATGGATTAAAGGAGAAGAGGAGCAAGATGAAAGTAGTATTTTATCCTTATTCTCCTCTGGGAAATTTAATCAATTATTTTTGACGATGACTTTCATCGTATTGGCTTCCAGTGCGGATGACTTTTCGATTTATATACCGTACTTCACGACCTTAAATATGTCTGAAATCTTTATTGCTGTTATTGTCTTTTTGATTATGGTTGCTGTTTTATGTTATGTCAGTTATCGCTTAGCTTCCTTAGATTTTATATCAGAAAAAATTGAGAAATATGAACGTTGGATTGTACCTATTGTATTCATTGGGTTAGGGATTTATATATTGTTTGAAAATGGAACATTTAATGCTCTGATTTCATTTCTTTTTTGAATTGGCAAATCTAAATCATAAAGGATAACTTTTTCATTGTTTAACTATTTGGTGCTTTAGTTTAAGAACAGATAATTGATTTAATAAAAAAGAGTCCCTTTTGATTATTTAATATCAACGTATACGACAGTTTATACAACTGTACGAAATCCTAAAGTTTTTTGAATGTAAAAAATCAGGACTTAAAGGCGCTCGTCGTTCACCACAGTTCTCAAAATGTTAATGTATCAACGATTACAAGCACTTTCCAACTTTTTTGGAGAGTGCTTCTTTTTTGTAATAGAAATGACAAATAATCTTATAATTAAATATGTTTTTTATTACAATTTTGGTAATATGTATACTAATCATTACATATTTTCTCTTTAGTCCAGATATTTTTTCTATCAAATAGAAAATTAATAATTTAGTCTTTATTTCAATTCTTAATTACAGTAAAACAGAGCAATTTGCACTAAAATCTGTTCAAGCAAGCGAATGGTTAGATACATTAATTTTTGCAGTGGAATCACTTGATCCAGCTGAACAGAAATTAATAGAATTAAAGTACATGAAGAGGCGTAACGATGGTTCCAGATACTGTGATGAAGTTGTTTATCCTCAGCTGTTTATCGGAAAGACAAGATACTATGAGATGAAAAAGGAAGCTTTAGAAATGCTGGAAAGGAAAAGCGTGGGAATAGGCAAATTCAAGGAAGGCGTATTGGCGTATAGCCAAGAGCCCCATCTTGTCTAGAGCCCTTGGCAACCAATATTGGTTAGAGCAAGGGTTGAAGAGTCTATCCAAGCTATATCAGACCATGCGTTGGACCTAAATGAAACCGCCGTATACGGAATCGTACGTATGGTGGTGTGAGAGGTCGGAGGTTAGTCGCTCCCTCCTACTCGATTAATTTTTCACTTTTACAATAGAACTTGATCCTAATCAATTTTTATTTCATAGAAACATCCTATACTAGAGTCATCAACAAGTAATACAAATGAAAATGAAATTGGAGGGGATCAACATGCAAAGATATATATTAAGTAAAAAGAATTCCATTACACTGATCAGTGCAATTTTGATTGCACTTGCATTCTTCGGACGATTTTCCTTAGACAACATGGCCATTTTCAATTGGTCGCTCATCATTGCATCTATTCTTGGTGTAGCACCAATTGCGATTCAAGCCTTTCAGGCATTAAAAGTAAAAGTTGTCAGTATTGATGTTTTAGTTACCATTGCAGTAATTGCGGCAGTATTGATTCAAAATTATGAGGAATCAGCCATCGTTACTTTCTTATTCTTATTTGGTTCTTACTTGGAGCAACGTACCTTGAACAAAACACGTTCTGCCATTAAAGAATTAACAGAGCTGGCACCAGAAAGTGCTTTAAAGCAAATGGAAAATGGAGAATTTGAAGAAATTGATGTCGATGATGTAGATGAAGGTGACATTTTATTAGTCAAAACGGGTGCAAAAGTCCCCGTAGATGGAACCGTGTTAACAGGTGAAGGTCACATCAATGAAGCAAGTATTACCGGAGAGTCTGTTCCAGTAAGCAAAAAGGTCGATTCTGAAGTATTTGCGGGAACAATCTTAGAAAATGGAACGATTCAAATTCAATCTGATCGTGTAGGGGAAGATACAACATTTGGTAGAATTATCGAATTAGTGGAAGAAGCACAGGATTCCAAATCAGAAGCAGAGCGTTTTATTGATCGATTCTCTAAATATTATACACCAGCTGTTTTAGTCCTTGGTTTTATTGTTTGGCTATTCTCAAAAGATATTGAACTAGCTATCACGATTCTTGTTTTAGGATGTCCAGGTGCATTAGTTATCGGGGTTCCTGTATCCAACGTTGCCGGTATCGGAAACGGTGCACGTAATGGTGTCCTCCTAAAAGGTAGTGAAGTTATCAATGACTTTAGCAGAGTAGATACTATCGTTTTTGATAAAACGGGAACATTGACAGTAGGAAACCCTGAAGTTGCCGAAAAAGAATTTTACGGCAACAACACTGAAGAAATTCTAGGATACTTAGCAAGTGTGGAGCGCGAATCGGACCACCCACTAGCAAAAGCTGTCTTACAGGATATTGGAGAGACAACTTTCTATACTGTTGAAGAAACCGAAGTCGTTAAAGGTGGCGGAATTGTAGCAAAAATAGGTGTTCATCGTATAGCCGTTGGTAACGTAGCTTTAATGGAAAAAGAAAATGTGAAATTAAGCGAAAAAGCTAAAAAAGACGTCGAACGCTTTGAGAAAAATGGGAATTCTCTTGTGTTAACTGCGGTTGACGGAGAATTAAAAGTTCTGATGGGTATTCGAGATCAAATCCGTCCAGGTGTTAAAAAAGATCTTCAAAACCTAAAAAAACTTGGAGTCAAAAACCTAGTCGTTCTTTCAGGGGACAACCAAGGAACCGTAGATTTAGTTGCTCGAGAACTTGGATTAACAGAAGCACACGGTCATATGCTTCCAGAAGGAAAATCCGCATATATTGAAAAAATGCAAGCAAAAGGCCAACTTATTGCCTTTGTCGGTGACGGACTGAATGATAGTCCTTCATTAGCCTTAGCAGATATCGGAATCGCAATGGGAAGTGGAACAGATGTTGCAATTGAAACATCGGATGCTGTTTTAATGAATTCTGACTTTAGTCGTTTACCACACGCATTAGGCTTAACAAAATTAACTTCAAGAAACATGAAACAGAACATCATCATAGCAGTTGGTGTGGTATTAGTCTTACTTGCTAGCCTACTATTTAGTGAATGGATGAATATGTCAATCGGGATGTTGGTTCACGAAGCAAGTATCTTAGTAGTCATCTTGAATGGTATGAGATTGCTTCGATACCGTTTGAGAGGATAAATTTAATAGAAAGCGGTCTTGACGAATGATAAAGGGGAAGTATTCAGGCAGGAAGAACAAAATACTCCCCTACTTTTTTCTTAAAACTTGATTTGCGTCAATTTCATTTCGTAGAACCTCAGCTATACTTAAACTGTAAAGAAGAAAAGGGAAAACAAAAAAGTCAAAGATAAGATGAAAGGAGAAATAATTCATGCAAAAAGCAGTTATTCAATTAGAAACATTATCTTGTCCATCTTGTATGCAAAAGATTGAAAATGCAGTGAAAGGATTAAATGGGGTTAATCAAGATAGCTTAAAAGTATTATTCAATGCCAGTAAAGTAAAAGTAGATTTTGATTCAGAAACGATCACCGTTAACGATATTAATAAGGCAATTGAAGACTTAGGATATCCCGTTGTTAAATCAAAAGTAAAATCTGCCTAAGACAAACACACATAACAAAAATTATATATAGAAAGAGGGAAATAATAATGTCTGAACAAACATTTAACGAAGTAATAACAAACCATTTTGACAAACTGGATTTATACACTACTGCGATTACACGGGCCCATGGTAAGAACCATCCAGAAGCCTTTGAAGTACGTGAACTATTTGAAAAACTCAGTAAAAAGGTAAAAGATGCTGGTACAAACAAACCAGACTTGGATGTTGAATTTGCTCAGTTACGAAAAATCACAAACAACTACGCCATTCCTGGAGATGTATGTGAAACATATGCAGGCACCTACGAAATGTTATCAGAAGTAGATAAAGCATATCAGGCTTAAAAGTAACCCAAAAACAGTTAAAAAATGAAGGGAGAAATGATTTATGCAAAAAGCAACGATTCAATTAGAAACCTTATCTTGCCCATCTTGTATGCAAAAGATTGAAAATGCGGTGAAAGGAATAAACGGTGTGAATCAAGATAGCTTGAAGGTAATGTTCAATGCTAGTAAAGTAAAAGTAGATTTTGATTCAGAAGTAGTCGTTATTAACGATATCGAAGAGGCAATTGAAGACTTAGGATATCCTGTTGTCAAATCAAAGGTAAAACCTGCTTAATCGAGTGAATAGAAAGGAAGCCTAAGATGCCCTCTTAGGCTTTTCATAAAAAGGAGAGGTTATTTTGGAACAAAACCAATGTTGTCATCGCCAACATGGACATGCAGAATGTATTCGTATTGTTCCCATTTTCAACCATCTGGAAGACTCACAAATGGATTTGATTGCGGAATCTGCGAAGACACTTCATCTACAAAAAGGGGAAATGTTATTCCGTGCAGGTGAGAAAGATGATACCTTATATATTATCAATTCAGGTAAAGCTCGGATTTACCGCTTATCGGATTCTGGAAAAGAACAACTTGTTCGCATTTTAAATCCCGGTGATTTTACAGGTGAAGTCGCCATTTTCCAACCTGGAAGTAATCATGAGAACTATGCGGAAGCACTACAAAATACATCCATTTGTTTAATTAAACGAGAGGATTTACAAGAGTATTTGTTGGAATATCCGCAGATCTCATTAAAAATACTGTCAGAAGTAACGATGCGTTTGAAGGATTCTGAAAAACAAACCACACAAGTAGCGATTGAAAATGTAGAAACCCGCATTATATCCTTTTTAGCTGAGAATGTTGAAAAGGGAAGCGGCAATAGTCCAACGATTATCTTACCAATGTCCAAAAAGGATTTAGCCTCGTATCTTGGTACCACACCAGAAACAATCAGCCGTAAGTTTACTACTCTAGAAGAACTTGGATTGATTAAACAGTTACCGAAAAAGAAAATTAAAATAATGGATTTAGATCAATTGTTACTTCATACTGAATAAATATAAGAGAGTAGCGTGCCATCATCTAACTGGTTAAGTTTAATAGTACAAAACATAAAATAACAAACCTTTTAGCAATCCAATTAGCATATAAAATGGATTGCTAATTTTGTTGGTTTAACAATGTCTATCTACAAAAAAAGAAAAATGGCTCCTTATTTGGCACTTATTTTACCAAGATGACATAATTTTGTGTCAACTTCATTATTTAGCAGAACAACGCCCTAATAACCTAGCAAATTCCTCTGAAACAAAAGGGGGCATTTTGTTGCAGATATAAAACAGGGTTTTTAGAGCGTAGCCTCTACTTCGCAAGATATATCAAAAAAGGAATGTAGAACCTTGTTATCCTGTTAATTGAAGGGGGGAACTTTTGTTGTATAACCACGAGATTATGATTAAAAAGATTATTTTTTATGTGGAAGAAAACTTACATGAACCACTTACCTTGGAAAGTATTGCATCACAATCATATTTCTCAAAATATCATTTTCATCGGATATTTCAATCCTCGATTGGCATGACGGTAACTGAATACATTCGGCTGAGAAGATTAGCAAACGCTTCTTCAGACTTACTGTATACAAATGAACACATTCTTGATATCGCTTTGTATTATCGTTTTGAATCACAGGAATCATTTACAAGAGCCTTTAAGGAGATTTATAAGCTTCCACCAGGAAAATACCGCAAAGTGATGTCAGACGTATTAAAAAGCAAGGAGGAAACAAATATGGAGCTAAAAGTGAAAGGTTGGTTTTTGAGTGGATCAAATCCATTTAATTACGAAATGGGAATTGACCATGAAATTGTTCATCAGGGGAAAGCATCAGGTTATTTAAAATCCAAGGCAGTATTAGATTCAACTGAATTTGCTACCATGATGCAAACATTTAAGGCTAATCAGTTTGTTGATAAGCGCATTAGACTTTCTTGTTTCATTTGTACGGAAAATGTAGATACGTATGCTGGGATATGGATGCGAGTGGACGACACAATGGAAGACGTTCTTCAATTTGATAATATGAGCAATCGCCCCATAAAAGGGACTACAAAATGGAACCATTATTCTATTATTTTAGACGTTCCTCCTCAAAGTGCTGTTATTTCATTTGGCATCATTCTGTCTGGGCAAGGCACTATATGGGCAGATCAATTTATTTTTGAAGAAGTGAATAAAAGTATTCCAACAACTAATTTAGAAGTGCATGGTGAATTGCTGGACGAGCCAGTAAATTTGTCGTTTGACGAAGAAATATAATTTAAGAAAGGGTGATAACATGGCTAATTCCGGTAAAAAGGCTACTGGAGTAGTATTGAGTATAATAGTTATAATTTCAATTATGGCTATAAAATTTATAGGAATTAACACGCTTGTTCATTACTTGAATTTTTGGTGAGAATATTGCTTGGCTGTACCGAAAACGGGCGCGTTTGCTTAAGATTAAAAAGTCAAATTTCTCATCGAAGAAAAATGAAGATATGTATCCGACATTAGAATTAAAAGTAGCTAATTTATATAGAAATATTGTCATGAAGCATATTTTCTTTAATGGCAATAAACGAACAGCATTTATGGTGCTTAACCTATTTTTAAGAAAGAACGGTAAAAGATTGAAAGTAGATCAAATGGAAGCAGTCGAATTCACCGTAAAAATTGCTACAGAGCAATTGGAAGAAGCCGTTATAGCGGAGTGGATAGAACGATATATTGGAGATTAATGATAGATAAGCATTGCAAAAGTCTATTGGACATTGCAGCACACATTTAGAGTTTATCTTAAACTGAGCTGCTCCTTATTGATCCTTAAAGTGCAGAATACAAAATTTAATATTAGGGGAGCAGCTCAGTTAAAAGAAAAGTTTTAGAAAATTGATTATATTAAATTTTAATATTTATGAAAATAATTCGTCAACAGTGATGTTGAATTCTTTAGCAAGCTTAAAAGCTAAAGATAAGGTAGGATCGTATTTATCATTTTCAATGGCATTAATAGTTTGACGTGAGACTTTGATTCTTTCACCTAATTCTGCTTGCGACATATTTAGTTCTTTCCTTAGATAACGTATTTTATTCTTCACATGAATCAGCCTTTAACGGTATATTTACGCTTGATATAAAAATAATTAGTTAATAAAAGTGCTAATATAATAATTAAATAACCTATTTCTTGATAATTAACAAATAACATTTTATTAAAATCGGCCAAACCTGTAATTTTAATCAGTAAACTAAATAATAAAGCATATACTACCCAAACTAACGTATTCGAGAACACTTCAAGTAATATTCTACTCTCTCTTTCATCAAACTTATTATTATTACCATCAGCTATTTCATTAGGTAGCAACTTCTTTATACAGAATCCCCATAATCCTGCGAATAAGAAAATGCATAACAAACTTAAAAATTTCATATTAAATCCTCCTAAATGTCAAAAGCATTTTACATTTAGATAGTAACATAACCAGAAATTTTGTCAAAAGTATTTTACATATTTATATAAAATAATTTGTATTTCATGTTGCTTTTAAAGTTAAATATATTCACAATTAAGTTCGTTTTTAAAACTTGAGTGTGAATTTATATATTCAACCACAGGAAGAATAAAAAAATTATTATAAAGTATTAGCGATTATAATTAAAATAATGGAACAAATTAAAGATAATATGCCAAAAATAATTGCTTTATTAAAACTCACTTTTTTATTACTTTTGCTTATTATTTTATAAAGTTCATAGCCGGCATAATATATTGAGCAAATACCGAATATTACAAATCCTATACCAAAAATATAACCTAAAACATTTAATAACATTTAATTTCACCGTTACCTTTCATTCAAAGTATATATTTAGTATAACTGTGTGAGTTATATTTATTAACTTACAATTTTGTAAGATAAGCGATAATTTATCGGATAATTATTTTTCTGATTATATGAATATGTATATTGAAGTACTAATAAAGTATCAAGATCAAGACATTAGTAAATACCTAATTAATAAGTTGCATGATGAGATAGGACTTGATGTTGCTTTAACATTATTATCTTCATCTAGCACGATGGAATATTATTCAAAAGTAGGGTTTGAATATGTCGATAATGCATTTTTGAAAACAAGAAGATCTTTTGATTAGGATAGATTCTATTGATATATAAGCGGTTTATTTTATACAAAGTATTTTATAATGTACGTGATTACGTGCAAGTATATTTTAAGGATGTTTTCCAAGAATCATTACACACCGACAAGTACAAGGAATAATTTTTTAATATGATTAAATCAGTTAATGAAGAGAGTAAAGAAGTTTATATCTCATCAACAAAAGTGGAAGAAAAAGGTGCAATGTTAGTTGTAGAAGATGATTGGAGTGCAATACAAGAAACGTTGTTTCTATAAATTCAGATGTGTTAACACAGATTGAACTGCGTAAAGAAGATAGAATATTGACTTTAATAAAGTGTGGACTCAACTTTAATCAAAAAATCCTAACCCCAACATTCTTGAGGTTAGGATTTTAACGTTTTATTCCTCTACTCTTCGATCCAATTCACATGCTACGGTGTTATTTTCGCAACTTTTCTCCATGTCTTTGTAATCGCGTTCTGTCTCGGTTGTGGATGGGAGAAATCCCTTCTTGTCCATCTCAGAACGACGTCCGCGTTTAATGATATCCAATATAATCATCCCGTTGTTTGGCATGCCGGATAAAGTGCGCATTGGAATCGAGTCAAAGAGGACATAGAAGAATGCATAGAATACGAAGCGATCCCAGAACACAGTGTATTCTAATAAATCATCATTAATCATTTTGTTCACCGTAACACCAACAATGGCGTTGATGATAATTGGACTGGCGTAAATAATTGCATACGAAAGGTTCGTTTCACGTCGTAAGCTATCGAAAGAAACCCAGCTATAAATATGGAAGAATCTACGAATATCGAAGATCCAAAATTTCTTGAACCGAAGCCCAGAGCCGATTGTAATACGGACATTTTTTGCACCGACGATAAAGCAGGCGATTTAATAGCCAAGTGATCGTATGAACATCACTAATGGGAAGATAATTAATATGGATATGAGTAAATGTATAAAATCTGTATAGTTAAACATCATGTCACCTCGTGTGTTGATGACTTATATATACACACGTGTGAACATTTAAAACTTAGAAAGTGAAGTTTTAATGAAAGTGTAATCTATGTAACGTCTGTGTTGTTTGATAGAAAAGTATATAATGAAGATGTATATTTTTGAAAGAAGGAAATAGGATGATTTTTATTTATTTCATCTGTGCTTTTTTATTCATACTCGCGGTGTCCACGTTTATTAACTTTTTAATCAATCCAGAATATAAAATGTTGACACGTAAGCAAGTAGTGATGTTTAGTTTGATATTAGCATTCATTGTGAGTATTTTTATTGAGGTTTACGGTTAATTTAACTTTCTATGGACAGGTTTAGGTTGTTGGAGAGAAAACCTGTCCATAAAACGCCGATTAATGGACAGGTTTGTGGCGTTGGAGATGAAACCTGTCCATAATAAAATAAGAAAGGAATAAATGATATGAATCATTGGGATGAACGGTTTAAAGTATCTGAATATATTTACGGAGAAGCACCGAATGAATTTGTGAAATCTCACTTCAATCAAGGCTCAGGTCGTGTGGCATTATTTGCAGAAGGGGAAGGACGTAATGCGGTATATTTAGCAAGCTTAGGCTATTCGCCAATTGCATATGATTATTCAAAAGAAGGTTTGAAGAAAGCACGAGCCCTGGCAATGAAACATAATGTTGAGATTGATACACTAGAAATAGATTTAACTCAAGAGTTAGCAGTAGAATATGAAGCACATGACAATGCAGTGATGATTTTTGGACATGTCCATAAACAACACCAACAACAACTATTTAACAATTTAATTGATTGTGTAAAACCATTCGGACGTATTTACTTTGAAGTGTACGCAGAAGGGCAATTGGACTATGGTACAGGCGGACCTAAAGATCGAGAAATGTTGTATTCATTAGAAGATATAAAACAATGGGTGAAAGAATGGCCGATAGATGTCGTTGAATTATCAGAAGAAGTCGTTGAACGTTATGAAGGGGATAAACACTACGGTGAATCTCTTGTCATACAAGGGGTTTTACAAAAACGATCAAATTAGAAAGGCTGATAATACATAACAACATAATTTACAAACTAAGTGCAGTATAGTGACCTTCAATTTTAGACAAACCTCAAGACCAGGCGCCCTTAAGTTAGAAGATAATATCCTTCACTTTAATAGTGAAGGAATAGCAGGAATGAATTTGAGGAGATATATTTAAAAATTTTATATAAGACAATATAGAAAGAGTGACTAAATATGATTGGAAAATTTGATTGGTTACCATTTTATGAAGAATTTTCTGAAGTACTATACAATTATCGTGATAATCAAGATGAATTACATGAAATTATTGTAGATTATTTTAAAGAAGAAAGTCTATTAAGTTATTTAAATTTTAATCATGATGAATGGTGGCCAGAGGGGAAAGTTATTGATCCTTTTTCTATTTTTGGGATTTTCAATAGAGGAATAAATGATGAAAATAGGAGAAAAATCATTAGACACTTTATAGAAGTTTTTAATATGAGTAGTCATGTTCCAAGTGACTTTGATGGAATTCCACGGCTTAATAATATGAGAGCTTTTTATGAAAATAAAGATAATGTGATGTGGGAACTGTATATTCAAGCAATAAACTATGATAAAGACAGTAATAATTCGGATGAATTCCAACAAGCTTTTGATAATGCCATAGCAGTAAAAGGTAATGGTTTAACGTCGATTACGATGGGATTGTACTGGGTTCAACCTCATAACTTTTTAGCATTAGATCAGTTAAATTGTAAATATTTAATGCATGAATTTGGAATGGACATAAAATCGAATAACATGGGTTATGAAGAATATATAAATGTAATAGAAACAGTAAAGTCTATAAAAGGTGATACCTCTTTCTTTGAATTATCACTCGATGCCTATCTGAATAAAGAAAGTAAAGACAGTTCTAATCAAGATAGAGAAAGTGATGATAAAACTTCAATGGACATAATCAAAGAACCACAACAAACTGAAGATTATGTTGATAGATATAATAAGGAACAGTTTTTAGATGAAGTATTCTTATCTGAAGAAGACTATGAAACCTTAACGAGTTTACTATATCGAAAACAAAATATAATTCTTCAAGGTGCACCTGGTGTAGGTAAGACTTTTACGGCTAAGCGTTTGGCATGGTCACTGATTGGTAGTAAAGATAGTTCAAAGATTGAAATGATACAGTTCCATCAAAGTTATTCATATGAAGATTTTATTATGGGATATAAGCCGCAAGGTGATGGATTTGTGTTAAAGAAAGGAATCTTTACGACAGTTTGTGATAAAGCAATTAATGACCCAGACCATCATTATTTTTTAATTATTGATGAAATCAATCGTGGTAATATGAGTAAAATATTTGGAGAATTATTAATGCTCATTGAAAAAGATTACCGTGAAGTAGAAATTAAACTTCCTTATAATGCTGAAAAATTTAGTGTGCCAAAAAACTTATACATTATCGGTATAATGAATACAGCTGATCGAAGTCTTGCCATGATTGATTATGCATTACGTAGACGATTTAGTTTTTTTGAAATGAAGCCTGGATTTGACTCAGAACAATTTAATAACATTAGTATCAATTTAAATAATAGTAAATTTAGTAAAATTATTGATCTTGTTAAACAATTAAATGAAGAAATTAAGCTTGATTCATCTCTCGGAAGTGGATTCTGTATAGGACATAGCTATTTCTTAGGGAAAGATAATCATAAAGATGAAACGTTAAAACAAATAGTTCAATATGATATCATTCCTATACTAAAAGAGTATTGGTTTGATGATGAAGAAAAAATCGTTTTATGGGAATCTAGATTTAGGAGCATCTTAAATGATGATCTATAAAAGCATAGTTATAAAAAATATTTTTTATATGCTAAGTTATGCTTATAAGGTTTTAAATCAAAATCACTATAAAAAAATAGAATTAGAATCATTTGAACATATGTCTGATTTATTTGCAGAAATTTTAATAAAAGCTGTAACTAAGCAGCTGAAGCAAGGTCTTTTTAAAAATTATAATGAAATGACTGATTCAATTACTACTGTTAGAGGAAAAATAAATATTAATAAAACATTTCAAAATAGGGTGCAAAGAAATCAATTGATAACTTGTGAGTTCGATGAATTATCAGCAAATAATATTTATAATCAAATCCTAAAAAGATCGTTACTCGTACTTTTATATGATTATGATGTTATAGAAGCTAAAAAGGTGAAAATAAAAAGGTTACTTAATTACTTTGAAGATATAGATGCGATAGAGCTAGAGCGTATTGATTGGAGTCAACTTGAATATCATCGTAATAACGGATCGTATGAAATGATTCTTAATTTATGTAAAATTTTAATTGAGAGTAAATTGCAATCTACCGAATCTGGTGAATTAAAGTTTCAAATGTTTACGGATGATAATATGGCGTTGTTATATGAACGTTTTGTACGAGAATATTATAAGAAGCACTATCCAAACTATGAAATTACATCTACCCATATTAATTGGAGATTAGATAATAAAACTGAGCACAAAGACTTCAAATTATTACCTATAATGAAAAGTGATATTGTAATCACTCGAGGAAATAAAACTTTAATTATAGACACGAAATTCTATACTAATATCCTGACAGATTTTCAAAAATTTCATTCGCCGAACTTATACCAAATTTTCACTTATGTAAAAAATTATGATCGAGATAGCAAAAATGAAGTAGCAGGTATGTTGTTATATGCAAAGACTGAAAATGATATAGATATATCCAGTGTTTATAATATGGATGGCAATAATATTTATGTAAAAACGATAGATTTAAATCAAGATTTTAATCATATTAAGTATCAACTTGATAATGTTATAAATGAATATTTTAATTTATAAATTACTTCCTAAAATATCAATCTTTATCACATATTGAATGAACAAAGAGACAATTAGACCTGATAAAGGAATGAGCACAACAATCCAATCAGGTTCTATGTTGTTTCTGATGTTTCCATACTTCCGAAGTTGAGTGAGTTTAGTGAAGCGGAACAGGAAAAGATTAAATTAGGTCATCAATTGAACACGAGAACGAACACAATGCTACCTGAAAATGTAGGAAATAATTTAAGTTGTACGAGTTGTCATGCAGGTGCTGGTCGTGGTGAGAATTTAAATCTGATTGGTGTCACAAAGAAATATCCGCAGTATAAAAAACGTGAAGGTCGTGATGTCACGTTAAAAGAGCGTATTAATGGGTGCTTTATCCGTAGTATGAATGGAAAAGAGATCGATTCAGATGGAGAAGAAATGGAAGCTTTTATTAGTTATTATGAATATTTGAGTAAAAATATAGAATCAAAGGATCAATATGCATTTATGACAGAGAAGCATAAAGGAGATAATATACCAATACCAGATCCTGATCAAGGTGAACAAGATTTTAAGCGATATAATTGCATCAGTTGTCACGGTTCGTCAGGCCCTACCGCAGCATTTAGAGGACCTGCACTGTGGGGGAAAGATTCATTCAATGATGGTGCGGGGATGTCGAGATTTTCGAATATGCAGTATTACATTAAAAACTACATGCCTAAAGGGCGTGGTGGGACGTTAACAGAACAAGAAGCGTCGAATATTGCGGCTTATATTCTATTGCAAGATCGTCCTAAATTTACTGGTGTGAATAAATTCCCTAACGGAGATAAACCAGATGATTATATTAATGAAAAAACACGTGAAGCGTTGAAGAAAAAATATATGAAATGGTCTGATTTTGACCGTGTACAAGATGAATAAATGATCACAAAAGGAAGTATCTGTTGCAGATGCTTCCTTAATGTTAATGTGGGGGATTTAGAATTAAGAAATGTCAATAAAGATATGAGTATGAAAGGTGACGTTAATGTTGGGCATGCCGATATTTATTATAAAGAAAAGCCTGATAATGTCACAGTTCAAACGGATACGAACGTCGGTGAGATTGAATTGAATGATGTCTTCCCAAACGGAGGCACTGTAGGGGATGCAAAGTATAAGGTTGATTTAGAATCGAATGTTGGAGATATACAAGTAGAATTAGAGTAATGAATGAAAGTCATCAAGTTTCTTTTGGAGAGGGGCTTGATGTCTATTTTTTGATTTGTAGTACAATTGAAGTGAAAATAGATTAAAGTGGGGTGAAAAAGTTGAAATGGTTAAAGAGAGTCATACTAGGTATTTTGTTAGTCTTTATTTTAATGTTTATTGGATTTAATTTTTTAATCGCTTATAATTACAGTGCACAAATAACAAATCTTGTCCCTAGAGAACAGACTGTTAAGAATAAAGAAAGTTTCTTAAAAGAGCAAGATGAGGAGTATATATCTTTTAAGAATGAGCATAATATTCAATCTGTTACCGTAAAATCATCGAAAGCATCCCATGAAATTCCTGTGATGTATATTTCAACAGAAGAAAGTAAAGGTCATGTGATTCTTATACATGGATTAGGTGGAACGAAAGAAACAGTATTTCCGGTGGCTAAAATGTTTATAAAGATGGGATATTCTGTCGTGATTTATGATCAACGAAACTCTGGTGAGAACAAAGCCCCATCAAATACATTTGGACTAAAAGAATCAGAGGATTTAATCGATGTAACCCAATATGTTCAAAAGGAATTCGATTCAAAACAAACAATCATTTGGGGAGAATCATTTGGCGGTGCAACTGCAGCTTTTGCAAGTGATGATTTGAGTCAAACAGTAGATTATATGATTTTAGATAGTCCGATGAGTGATGGAGTGAAGCAGATTAATAAAGAAGTGAAGCCAATCAGTGAATCAACGGGTATTCCGCTAGATTACTTGAACTTCTTAGGTGATGTAGGACTAAAGATGAGAGAAGGTATTGGCTTTAATCAGTTAAACGCAGCAGATGAGATTAAAGATTCGACGATTCCCTTACTCGTTTTGCATAACCGTAAAGATAGTATTGTTGAATTCGAAGATGGTGTGTCGTTATATAAATCTAGTGGTGCTGATCAAAAAGAATTTTTTGAAATCAAAGATTCGAACCATACGGAGTTTATTATGGACCATCCAGAGAAGTATCAAAGGATTGTGGAAGGGTTTATTAAATAAGTGATTATTGATTCACGAGAAACATCATTATGAAATTATGAAAGACGAGAAATATTATATATAAAGTACTGAAAACTAGGTTCCCTTTATTCAATATAAATAAAGGGAACCTAATTAATGTTTTGGATTATCTAGATTTATTGCTACGAGCCTCTATAATAAATCTTTATTCTTCTTATATGAAGATTTCAAAGAGATAAAGCTAATAATTCCCCAAACGACTGAGAAACAAATTGTTAATCCGATGAAATCAATCCACGCTTCAGTCGTTGATGGTATACCTTCTAGTAGTAAATACATTAAAGCATATCCAAATAAAGCAAAGATACTTCTAAAACTTATAAATTTTAATTCTTTCTTATATTGTGATTTCGTACTGACTTCTGTATATTCTATCCCTGAAAAAATATATCGTAGGGTAACGTAGAATAAAAATATCATAATTCCAATAAGTACAATCGTCTGTCCGTCTATTTGGAACCAAAATAAGCCGAGTAGCATAAATACTAAATAGAGCATCAATAGTACAGATCCTTCTCCGAAAAAGTAGAGTATTTTCTTCTCTTTGTACTCATCCCTCGGCAAAAACAAAGAAATCCAAGACTTCATAATGTTAAACCTCCCAAAATAATTCATCTAATGTTTTGCTAACGGATTTAGCGATAGATATACATAATTGGAGTGATGGGTTATACTCACCTTTCTCAATCAAACCAATTGTCTGACGAGTCACCCCAACCTTCTTGGCTAATTGCTGTTGTGTCATGGAACATTGTAGTCTAGCAATTTTCACATTGTTCTTCATATCAACCTCTTAAATGTAATATATATATTACTTAATGTAATATATATATTACTTAATGTAATTTATATATTACATTATTGAATTTAAACTGTCAATTAGAGAAATATTGAACAGTTTGATGCGTTAGCTGATGAAGATGATGCATATATATTTGGCATCTTTATCAGTGAAACAGGTGAACATATTGGAAAGTTGGAATTCACGATACTACAACGCACTGGATTTGACTGGGCGATGTTCGGTTATTTAATTCATAATCAATATTGGAATAATGGTTATGGCAATGAAGTGTTAACTGCAGTTGATGAGATCGGTAAGCAATTAGAATTGCATAGAATTGAAGCGCATGTGAACCCTAACCATGAGATTTCTATGAAATTGATTGAAAGAAATGGCTTTGAATATGAAGGTGTTCGAAAGTCGTTTATTCATGAAAATGAACAGTGGAATGATTATAGAGTGTATGTGAAGGTTATATAATGGAGAATAAATTGTAAAACAAGCGCTACTATCATGTAGCGCTTGTTTCATGAGTTTTAGATTCCGAAATGTTCCCTTAATGTCTTCGTATCATAGTCCTCTCTAAAAAGTCCTCGTGATTGTAATTCAGGAATGATCATCTCTACAAAATCATCTAAACTGTTAGGCAATGTTGGTGGCATGAGATTGAATCCGTCTGCAATGCCTTCATTTAACCATTGTTCCATTTCATCTACGATTGTCTTTGGTGTACCAATCAGAGTTAAATGTCCGCCGCCTGCGGCTAAATATCCAAGAAGCTCCTTAACTGTTGGGTCTTTATCTTTAATGATTTCAAGGACGGTTTCATATCTTCCTTTCGGTCCAGTGAATTCTTCAACAGGTGGCAATTCTGGTACTTTATCATCTAGATTCCATTGTGATGTATCTTGTTGGATGAAGAATTCTAACATTTTTAACGAACTTTCAATGTCTAATAAATCATCCAGTTGTTGCTTTTTATCATATGCTTCTTCAATTGTGTGTCCGACATATGTGACAAGGCCTGGGAAAACTTTTATTGGTCTTGTTCTGTTGACGCTTGAAATTGCATCATCTAAGCGATCACGGTATCTTTTCGCTTGTTTCTTATTCCAACTGACGGAGTATACTGCATCTGCTTGTTCAGCAGCAAGCTTTAATCCTTGATCAGATGCTCCGGCTTGCATCGCAACAGGTTTGCCGTATTTTGAATTCGGTGTTGAAAGTGGTCCTCTGACGTTGAAATGCTCACCTTCATGATTTATTGGTCGAATGTTTTTATGATCAATTATTTGTTCATTTTGTTTATCACAAATGAAATCATCTTCAGACCATGATGTAAATAATTGATTCATCAATTGACCAAACTCTCTAGCTTTCTTATATCTGTCAGCATGGTTTGGAAGATTGTTCATACTATGGTTCATCGCTTCTTCATCAGTCATTGAAGTGACAAGATTCCATCCGGCTCTGCCTTTTGAGATATGTTGTAGTGAAAGCATTTGTCTAGCTGATAAGTATGGATTCATAAATGTCCCTGATATCGTACTGACTAATCCAATGTGTTCTGTCACTTGTGAAATGGCACTCAAATTCACAATAGGGTCTAACCACATTGCAGGCATTACTTGATCGTGTGTTGCGTTGAGTGCTTGGTTATCCGCAAAGAAAATTGTATCGAATTTTCCTCGTTCACATGTCTTAGCTAATTGTTGGTAGTATGATATGTCTCCTAGTCTTTCGATCTGTGAATCAGGCATTTTCCAAGCGGCTAGATGATGCCCAACACCGTAAATCAATATGCCAACATGCATTTGTTTCTTCATAAAAACCTCCTAATTCATCGTCAATCCACCGTCTACTGTAATGTTTTGTCCTGTAACGCCTTTCGCTTCGTCTGATGCTAAGTACGCGACCATATTCGCAACGTCTGTTGGTGTTGTCACTTTACGAAGTGGTGTAGAGTTTGCGATGAGTTCGAATACTTCTGGTGTTGTCACACTTGAAGCATCCGTTGTTTTCAACAATCCGCCGGATACCATGTTAGCACGGATGCCGTGTTGTCCGAGTTCACTGGCAATATTACGCATCATTCCTAACAAACCAGCTTTAGCTGATGTATATTCGTGGTAAGGTACGACTGGGTTTTGGAATAGATTCGTCCCGATACTAATGATTGCACCGTCTTGTTGTTCGATGAATTGATTGATTACGCTTTGACTCACATTGAATGCTGCTTTCATCGTTCCGTCGATTTGTTGTGCATAATCTTCCCATGATAAGTCTTTGAATGACTTCTGAGTCGAAGGATCGAATTTGAACCCAATGAGTGCGTTATTGACCACAACGTCAATTGAACCGAATTGATCGACAGCGGCTTTGACCATTTCATCCACTGCTTCACGATTTGTTACGTCTGCTTGATAAGCTAATGCTTTGTCTTCACCGAACTGTTGCACAAGTTCTTCTGCAGCTGCCTTACTTTTGTTGTAATTAATGACTACGTTGAATCCTTTGTCATGCATGGCTGTCACGATTTCTTTCCCTAATCCTCTTGCACCGCCTGTGACTAATACTGTTTTCATATGTTCTGACTCCTCTATGTTTTATTCCATAAAAAATACACCTTTCACGATAGAAAGATGCACAACAATCAGCATTGTAAATATGTATAGACGGATGCCTAGTGATGTACACTTTCCTACGCTAGTCTGAACTAGATCAGGTTCAAAGGGTTTGAGGACTACCTCATCTCGATTTATACATTAAATACCCCTAGTGTATTTCTTAAGTTAGTTTCAATATACAAATAATTGTATAGTATGTCAAGACAAGTCATTTTATTAGTATTCATGTACAGTTATTTTGTTTACATGTATAATGAGACGTAATAAAAATTTTAGTCATGAAGTGGGGATATATTTGAAGTTTTGTGAGTTAACGGTTAAAGAATATGATGGATTTGTAAATAATCATCTGAGTCATTATACACAGATGGGTCGTCATTATATGTATAGAGTGAATCACGATATGGAAGTATATCTTGTCGGGGTAAAAAAAGACGGTGAGGTTATTGCTGCGAGCTTGATAAATAGTGCTCACATTATGAGATTTTTTAAGTTTTTTTATTTGCAACGTGGTCCGGTAATGGATTATCAAGATGAATCAGTGGTGCAGTGCTTTTATGATGGGTTGACGGCATTTGCTAAAGAGAAAAAAGCAGTTTATGTATTATCAGATCCTTATATTGTACATCAGGTAAGAGATCATGATGGGAATATACTGGAATCTAAAAATACTAATCAATTTCTTCAACAAATGAAGTCATTAGGCTATCATCACCAAGGATTCCATGTTGGATATTCAATGAAGTATCAAGCGAGATGGTTATCTGTTTTGGACATTCAAGATAAATCATTAGATGATATCTTGCAAGATATGGATTACAATACGCGACGGAGTATTAAACAGACGTATAAAATGGGTGTTCAGATGAGAGACTTATCTCTTGATGAGTTTGATCAATTCTTTGAACTGTTTGAAATGGCTGCGGATAAGCACGGATTCGATTATGCAAGTATTGATTACTTTAAGCGACAGGCGAATACGTACGGTGATCAATGTCGTATCGTAATGAGCTATATTAATTTATCGGATTACTTAAATGAATTACAAGAGGAATTGGCTGATGTTGAAGGTGAGTATAATCAATCTAAGCAAGCGTTAGAAGAGAAACCAAATCATAAAAAGTTGAAGAATAAAACAGCTGAACTTGAGATGAGAGTAGGTAAGATTCGAAAGAAAATCGAAGACACTGAAACTTTAAAAGCATCAGACGGTGAAGTATTAAACCTTGCAAGTGCTATGTTCATTCACAACGCGCATGAACTGTATTACTTGTCGAGTGGATCTAATCCCAAGTACAAACAATTCATGGCACCTTACAATATGATGTGGGAAATGATTCAATACGCGAAGGAATTAGGGTTAAAGAGATATAATTTTTACGGTGTGTCAGGTGATTTTTCTGAAGACTCTGATGACTATGGTGTATTGAAGTTTAAGAAAGGCTTTAATCCAGTGGTTCATGAAATGATAGGAGACTTTGAAAAGCCAATTCGACCGATTTTATATAAACTATACAAACTGAAGACTCGATAAAAGCATAAGCTAACACTTATGCTTTTTTTATGGCTTTGTATTCAGAGTATTTGCGAGTTACTCTGAATACGGAGGTAGAGAAGTGCGGAAATCATCTGGTATTCAGAGTATTTGCGATTTACTCTGAATGCGGAGGTCGAGAGGGGCAAAAATGGTCTGGTATTCAGAGTATTTGCGATTTACTCTGAATACGAAGGTCGAGAAGTGCGGAAATGAACTGGTATTCAGAGTATTTGCGATTTACTCTGAATACGGCAACCCAATCAATATCCAAAATAACACATTCGATATTTTTCAATGTATACTGAATACAAAGGGAGTGAGATAATGAAGATTCATTCGATGTATATCGGAAAACCGAAAACAATAGGTGACAATCGTGAAAAAATCCATTTCATCGTGAGTGGACTTCCGCGATTTATAGAAGTCAAGTGAATAAAGGCTTTGTCACGGAGACGAACTTTGTGGGTGATGAGGTTGCGGATAAAGTCCATCATGGTGGAATTGACAAAGCGATATTTTGTTATCCATACGAGCATTATGCGAAGTGGCGTGATGAATTACAGTTAGAAATAGATGCCGGTGGATTTGGAGAGAATTTGTGCGTATTACATATGAATGAAACGAATGTGTGTATCGGGGATAAATACCGAATTGGTGAAGTGACGGTTGAAGTATCGCAACCACGCAAACCGTGTTGGAAACCGGCTAGAAAATATCAGACTTTAGAGTTATCAAAGTTGACCGAAGACAATGGTCGAACAGGGTGGTATTTCCGTGTGCTTAAAACAGGTGAAATAAAAAATGATGATATCATTGAGTTAATCGATCGACCAAATCCAGATTGGTCTATTGCACGATGCAATGAAGTGCTCAATCATTCTAAGAATCACGAGGATGCGAAGACTTTAGTAGCGATGGATCAGCTCGCTTTTGCGTGGAAAAAATCGCTAACGAAAATGATAGAAGGTCATTCAGAAAATAAAAATCCTAGATTGTATGGACCGAATGTAGAGTGAAGAGGTGTTGGAAATGGAGAAACTGAAGTTGAAATTGACGAATAATGTATGGATTATTCCACTCATATATTGTGTAATCGCTGTCTTGCTGGCAATATTAACAAACTTCATCGACAATAATTTGAAACAAGCACTTGTTGATAAATATTTCATCATATTTACGACAAAACCTGAGCTGGCAAAAAATGTACTGACAGCTATTTCTGGCTCATTACTTACGATGACAACGATTACTTTTTCAACTATTATGGTCGTACTAACAACATACTCTTCTCAGTTCTCACCTCGTATACTAAGAAACTTTATAAACGATCGTAGAACAATGAGTGTTCTTGGAGTGTTTATGAGTGGATTTTTATACTCTATCATATCACTCTTACTTATGAGAAATATAGAAGTTGAAGCAAACGTCATTTCCGGTACGGTGTCTGTCTTGATTGCATGTATATGTATTGTGTTCTTTGGATATTTCATCCAATTTGTTTCAAAGAGTGTCCAGATCTAAACATTATTGCACGATTTAGTTGAAGATACTAAAGAGCTGATAGAAGATGAACGTCAGTTGTTAGAACAAGACAATGTGTCACTATCCAACATTCATCCGATTGAAGATGTAAAATCTGAACGTGTGCTTCTGAAAAGTCATGAAACAGGTTACATTCAATATATAAATTATAATGGGTTGAAAAATTGTGCTAAAGATTTAGGTATTACAATTAATGTCCATTGTTCAATTGGGGATTACGTGTATAAAGGTACTGAATTAATAGAGTTACATTTTGTAAAAGAAGAAAAAGAGATTGACCTTCATCAATACATTGTCGTATCGAATGCCCGTCGTGAATTATATGACATTCAATTTTCGATTAATAAAATTGTCGATATTGCACTGAGAGCGCTGTCCCCAGGGATTAATGATCCAAACACTGCGATTGAATGTATTAATAATTTGAGTGCGATTATTATTCAACATAATCAAGTTTCCGGAGAATATATATTACTTAATGAAGAAGATAAAACATATGTTGTCTATAAACGACTCAGTCAGAGAGAATTGTTAGATATCGTTTTTTTACAAATTGTACATTATGGTCAAGGTGATCAAATGGTTATGCAATCGGTATATAACGCTTTAGAAGCGATTCGAAAGCATTCTTATGTAAGTGAAAATGTAGTGACAGAGTTTATTAAATCACAAGATCAACTCATGCATAAAGAAAACGGAGATCATTAGAGGTCTTGGTTTTATACATTGATTAAAATAGGAAAGATCACACAGCAAACAAGTAGAAGATTATATTTAGGAGGTGACAGGATGGAACAGATTAAAGATTATGACACATTATCAAAACGAATCGCTGATGGGAAGTTTGTCTTATATGTCATGGCACACGGATGTACAGTATGTCATGCAGATTTACCAAAGGTAGAAGCGTTGTTAGAACGATATGACGTAGACCATGCCAAAATAATGATTAACGAAATACCAGAAGCCGCAGGACAATTATCATTGTACGCATCTCCTGTTGTCATTTTATTCGATAGAGGTCGAGAGTTTCACCGACAAGCACGGATTATTAATTTTGAAGAACTAGAATATCGAATGGAGCAGTTTGTCGGGTGATTTTGGACGTGTGTGCTGAAAATCATCAACAACTTTGGAGATATTGTAGATGGAATTGTAGTGAATATAAAAATCCATCTACAATTCACACGAAATTGTAGATGGATTTAATTTAAAGTTTTTATTTCTTGAATGAATCAATGATTGTAATTAAGTTCAATAAGAAATACTTCATCGCGCTTTGAGTTGATTTCACACCATGACCTGCTTTTAAGTGATGATAAATCGCACCACCCATAATGACATTAATCATAAGCGCACCAAGACGGGCGAACTTTTTATTGAAAATGGATAAGATCAGTAATACAGAACCAATGAGTTCGAAATATCCAGCAATTTTCATCATGTTGCGAGATAAGTTAAACCCTTCTTTAAATTGAGTCGCCATCCCATCGTCATTTTTTACTTTTGGTAAACTACTTTTAATAATGTCATTGGCGACGTAACCGTTGACTACATGTTTATGCATATTTATTGCTCCTTTGGTTAAATTGTATACTTAATATAAACTACAACTATCTTGAAGTCAAGATAATTAAGTCTAAAGTATGAAAGAGGTAAGAACATGATCACATTTGAAAAAATTGATAACGATGCGAAAGTTTATTCAGAAAACGCACGATATATTCACTATCACACACCAGATCAATTGATTAAGTATTACGCGAATTACTATGACTATAAAGTCATGCCGACGATAGATGAATTTAAAGAAGATGTAACGACTCAACAACAGTTTCACGAACGTCACGGTCAAGAGCATTTACTGTTTATTTTTCCAGAGAATGAACAGTTAGATGAAGTATTGATCGAATATGGAAAAAGTATAGGGTGTCAGTTAGAGCATATGGAGTTATACCGACTGAAATCACCAAGACAGTTGAGACAGAATGAGAAAGTTCAATGTGAAATTGTGAAAGAAGAAGGCAAAGCATTCGATGATTTCTTAGCAGTCTGTTCAATTGCAGAACGTGAATTTGGTGATGAATTTGTCGAGTTGAAGAAGAAAACGCATTTACGAGATTTGTATGATGAGCGCATTATTCAAATTGTAGGTTATCTTGAAGGAAAGGCAGTCGGAAAAATTGAAGCGATTGTCGGAGAAGGAACGATAGAGATCGATGATTTCTATGTATTGGACTCAGCACGACGACAAGGTGTTGGTAGTAAGTTGCAAGAAGCGGTATATGAGCAACGTGGTGGAAGAGAAGTGATTCTCATTGCAGATGGAAATGATACCGCAAGAGAGATGTATGTCAAACAAGGTTATGAGAAAGTCAGTGAACGGTGGGAGATGTTGAGATCAGAAAAATAATAATATAATGTTGACAGAATAATTAAAATTGTATATAGTATAAGTACAACCGACGGGTTGTACTTATACTAGATTTCGCAGAATCTATTAAAACAAGGCTTTATGCCGTATTTAACTCCATCCTATGGGTGGGGTATTTTTTTTGCCTTTTTTAATAAAATATTCAAAAATTTTCTAAATAAGATATAATTGAATTATCAATTAATTTAGAATACAGGAGGGCATTATATTGAAACATAGTGGACAATACATATTAGGGTTAGATATTGGTATCGCTTCAGTAGGTTACGGGTTAATTAATAATGATACTAAAGAAATTATTGATGCTGGAGTTCGTTTGTTTCCAGAAGGTAAAAGTGATGAAAATGATGGGAGAAGATCAAAGAGAGGTTCTAGACGTTTACTCAGAAGGCGTAAACATAGAATTGCAAATGTGAAGTCGTTATTAGCGGAATATGGTATTTCTATAGAGAATAATAGTAATATGAATCCTTATGAAATTCGAGTTAAAGGATTATCAGAAAAACTTAGTGATGAAGAATTAGCAGCAGCTTTAATTCATCTATCAAAAAGAAGAGGAATACATAATGTCGATGTTACAGATGATTCTGAAGAAAGTTCAGAACTTTCGACAAAAGATCAAATTAATAGAAATGCCAAATTATTAACTGATAAGCATGTAGCGGAATTACAGTTAGAAAGATTAAATAATGAAGGATCAGTTAGAGGGCACTCAAACAGATTTAAAACCAATGATTATATAAAAGAAGCGGAAGCTTTATTAGATAAACAAATTGAGTATAACCAAAAGATAGATGGTGAATTTAAGAGAAAATATATTCATCTAATAAATAGAAGAAGAGCATACTATGAAGGACCTGGTGAAGGAAGTCCATTTGGATGGAATGCTGATATTAAGAAATGGTATGAAACTTTAATGGGTAAATGTACATATTATCCTGAAGAGTTAAGATCGGTAAGATATGCTTATTCTGCTTCTTTATTCAATGTCCTGAACGACCTAAATAATTTAGTCATTATGAGAGATGAAAATGATAAGTTAACAAAAGATGAAAAAGAACATTTAATTAATAATTTGTTTAAAAAGCAAAAATCAGCACCTACCTTAAATAAGATTGCTAAAGAGCTTGGGGTAAAAGAAGAAGATATAAAAGGATATCGAGTTGATAAAAAGGATAAACCTGAATTTTCAACGATTAAAATTTATCATGATATTAAAGGAATTACGAATAATCCAGAGATACTAGAAAATCCTGATGTATTAGATAAGATTGCCGAGATTTTAACGATTTGGCAAAATGAAAAACACATCTTAGAAGAATTGGAAAAGTTACAACTTAATTTAAACGAGCAAGAAAGAGTCAAAGTGGCAAATCTTACTGGATATACAGGTACGCACTCATTATCTTTAAAGCTTATAAAACAATTGAATTCAGAACTATGGGAGTCCACCCTAAATCATATGGGTATTATATCGAATATGAATTTAAGGCCAAAGAAAATGGAATTTAAGGGGTTAGATAAAATTCCGGTTGACTTTGTAGATGAGTGGATCTTATCACCAGCAGTAAAAAGAAGCTTAATTCAATCTATTAAAGTCGTAAATGAAATTATAAAAGTATATGGTGAGCCTAAAGATATCATCATTGAATTGGCAAGAGAGTCGAATAGTGATGATAAGAAAAAATTTTTACAAAAGTTACAGAAAGACAGTCAAAAAATAAATGAACAAGTTAGAGCTAAGATTTCTGAGATTAATGGGAAAGATAATTTTTCAAGTAGTCTCTTTGAGAAAGTGAAATTATGGCATCTACAAGATGGTTTATGTATGTATTCTACTGAATCGATAAAAATTGATGATTTAATACAGAACCCAAATGCATATGAAGTAGACCATATCATTCCAAGATCAGTGTCTTTTGATGATTCTCTTAATAATAAAGTATTAGTTAAATTAGAAGAGAATCAAAAGAAATCAAATATGACACCATATCAATATTTGAGTTCAGGACAAGGGTCAATCAGTTATGAAAAATTTAAAGCGAATGTCCTCACTTTAGCGAAAGATGGTAAAAGAATCTCTAAAAAGAAAAGAGGATATCTCTTAGAAGAACGTGACATAAACAAATTCGAAGTTCAAAAAGAATTCATTAATAGAAATCTGGTTGACACTAGGTATACGACAAGAGAGCTAATGAATTTATTAAAATTGTACTTTAAAGATAATGAAATGAAGACAAAAGTTAAAGCGATTAATGGTGGGTTCACTCATGCACTACGTAAAATATGGGGGTTCAATAAAGATCGTAGTGAAGATTATAAACATCATGCTGAAGATGCTTTAATAATAGCTATGGCAGATTATATTTTTGCAAATAAAGATATCTTTAAAAACCAAAATATTTTAATGCGAGACAACCAAGCGATAGATCTAGAGACTGGTGAAATTTTATCTGAGAAAGACTTTGTAGATAGATTTTTTGAAGATGAAGTGTTTAGTAACATTAGAGCAATTAAAAATTTTGATCGTTATAAATATTCTAAGCGTGTTGATAAAAAACCGAACAGGCAATTAATGAATGAAACAATTTATTCATCAAGAACATTTGATGATGGTGAATACATTATCGGGAAACTTAAAAATTTATATGATCCAAAAAATAAGGATGTTAAAAAGAAAATTAATAAAAATCCACAGGCATTTTTAATGTATCATCATGACCCACAAACATTTGAAAAATTACAAACAATTTTAGATCAATATAGTGATGCTGATAACCCACTCGCTAAGTACTATGAAGAAACTGGTGAATTCTTGAAGAAGTATAGTAAAGAAGGTAACGGACCAGTTGTGAAGAGTCTGAAATATAAATATAGAAAATTAGGAGCACATCATGATATTACTGATAAATATCAAAGATCACGTAACAAAGTATTTACATTAAGTTTAAAGCCTTTCCGTATTGATATATATAAAGACGGTGGGAAGTATAAGTTTGTAAATATTAATTATATTGATGTGAAAGATGTAGGATCTGAATATAATGTCGATGAGAATAGTTACAATGAAAAAAAGAATCGAAAGAATATCACTGAGCAAGCAGAATTTATTGGATCATTTTTTAAATATGACTTAATTAAGATTGATGATCAACTTTATAGCCTTATTAGTATTCATAGTGAAAGTTCCAATAAGCTAGAGGTTGATTTAGTGAATAAAAGCTATAAAGAATATGCAGAAAAAAACAAACTAAATAAACAAAAGTATATAAGTATAGGTTCTAAAAATAATATCACTAAGTATACAACTGATATACTAGGCAATTTATACCCAGTTTATAATGAGAAATTAAAAATGAAATTCCCAAAATACAAAGGTAATGAGTAATGGCTTGGAGAATTGTTTATGTGACGGAAGTTGAAAGCCTTAGCCTAAACATGAATAGTTTGAAAGTGCAAAAAGGGGATCTTGATATTAAGATCCCTTTACCAGATATATTCGCTGTTGTGATTGAAGATTTAACGGTCAGAGTATCAATAAGACTGCTCACAGAACTATCAAAATACAATATCTTGGTTGTAATGTGTAATCAACAACATTTACCAGAATGTTATATTCAACCAGTTTCAGGACATTATGGCCAATATAGTCAGATGCAAAATCAATTGAATTGGTCTCAGGATATGAAGAATATTTTGTGGCAAAAAATAATTAAACGTAAAATCGACAACCAAGCTAAAGTTATGGAACAACAAGGGGTTGAATATCATCGTATAGAAAAGATGAATAAGCTTAGCTTGATTATAGATCCGGAAGATTCGAAAAACTTTGAAGGACAAGCAGCCAGAATTTATTTCAATAGTTTTTATGATGATTTCTCAAGGGATAATGATGAGTTAGTTGAGAACGCAGCGATGAATTATGGATATTCTATTTTGAATTCTGCGATTGCCAGAACAATTGTTGCTAAAGGGTTAATACCTGCGCTTGGTATTAAACATATAGGAACTAGGAACCACTTTAATTTAGCCTCTGATTTCATTGAACCATTTAGGCCTTTAGTGGATTTATTCATATTAGAAAATCCACCAGGTTCATTCTTAACAAAGGAATATCGGCTTCAATTAATCAATTTAATGCATGCAAGAATACAAATAGATAACAAAAAGCAAACAGTTATTCGCGCGATTGAAATTATGATACAATCTATCATTGATTATTTTCAAAGTTCTGATGAAACCAAAATTCTACTCCCTAATCTTGAAAAGTATGAGTTTTATGAGCTATAGATTTATGAGAGTACTAATAATGTTTGATTTGCCAGTAGAAACAAAAGCACAGGTTAGGACATATACAAGGTTTAGGAAAGAGTTAATTAAAGAAGGTTTCTTAATGTTACAGTATTCAATTTATATCAAATCATGCATTAATAAAGAAGCTGCATTGGGTAGTGTAAGAAGTGTAAATCGTTTTTTACCAAGAGATGGGCATGTGAGGTCATTAATTATTACTGAGAGACAATACGAAAACATGATGATATTAGTTGGTGAAGAAGACCGAAATATAGAAATTTTAGGAGATAACCGAACGATAATGTTTTAGGTGATAATATGAGAAGTGTTTGGGAAATTACAATAAATAATGAGAAGTATAAGATGAATTTCGACTCTTATACTTCTATTTATAATGTACATGATACTAGAGAAGAAGAAATTTTGTTAAATATTCATGAGTTTTTCCAACCTAGGAAAAGTAAAGAGAATGAAGTTTTAATATATGATTCATTAAATGATATATCTTTAAATAACAAAACCTACCAGAGCTTTTATTGGGATAATAATACTTTGTTTGAAGAGTTCAAGTTAGCAAGTTCTAGTACGATGAATAAGGCGCTTCAAAGAAATTTATCTGAAGATATAGATGTAGGCATGTATTTAAATACTATAAATAGTTTATTGGATGAATCCATTGGAAATATTCAAGAATCAACACCAATAAAAGTCGAACATGTTGATTTTAAAAAGCTATTGAAAATGATTTATTTTGATTTAAATGAATCAGACCAATTCAAAGGCTATTTTGAAAAATTAAAACTTGTATTACCGATGCTTGTAGAAGAGGTAAAGAAAAGTGCTAAAAGTACGCCTTTAATCATTTTGAATCATCCAGAATCATATTTAAGTCCAAAAGAGCAAAAGATGTTTAAAGAAGTCTTAAATCAGCTAGATGTCACAATAATTGTACTGACTGAGTCAATATATTTCTTAAGTGATTCTCTTGAGGGGTTAAATCATTATAGTCGAATGAGGTTAGTTTTAGATCGAAACTTCATTGAAGATTTGTATTGGTCGGCCCCTATGGAGTTTGATGAAGATTCAATAAATCAAAGTTTATTAAACATCATTAAATTATATATTTCTAAGTTTGAAGTGTCTCCAGTTATTACAAATTATAAATTAAGTGATATAATTTTATTTGAACCTGTTGATATATATGTTTGCCTTAGGTATTTGAAACATTGTAATTATGATTTTGAAATAGACTTTGACTATTCAAAGATTCCTAAACCTTTGAAAGAATATATATATCATTTATGAAAATGTTTTCATTACAGGTTTTAGTACTCTGCGAAATTTAGTATAAGTGAGATTATATTTAGAGAGAATGAATCAACTGGAACGTTTTAGTACTCTGCGAAATTTAGTATAAGTGAGATGTTACCCACAATATAATGATAATTCAGATTGTTTTAGTACTCTGCGAAATTTAGTATAAGTGAGATAGAAGGCAAGGCGAAATACTTCTACCTACTGTTTTAGTACTCTGCGAAATTTAGTATAAGTGAGATGATGGCAAAGAACTTGAAATCTACGATAAAGTTTTAGTACTCTGCGAAATTTAGTATAAGTGAGATTATGCGTTCGACAGAGGTCACAGTTAATAAGTTTTAGTACTCTGCGAAATTTAGTATAAGTGAGATTGTAGCTCATGTCGTATTTAGAGTTGTGGAGTTTTAGTACTCTGCGAAATTTAGTATAAGTGAGATCACTGGAACTCCATGACAGCGGTTATTCCGGTTTTAGTACTCTGCGAAATTTAGTATAAGTGAGATTTATTTAATCGTGGGCGAGTCGAGTAGCACGTTTTAGTACTCTGCGAAATTTAGTATAAGTGAGATTCAGCAGTTCATTTGCCTGTTTATAACGGCGTTTTAGTACTCTGCGAAATTTAGTATAAGTGAGATCGTTACCTTGAGCTACTTGAGTAGAAGTGAGTTTTAGTACTCTGCGAAATTTAGTATAAGTGAGATTGAAGTGCTAGAATTAGTAATGTGTATTGAGTTTTAGTACTCTGCGAAATTTAGTATAAGTGAGATGCATGAGGATTTTCTCGGACGGTTCTAATGGTTTTAGTACTCTGCGAAATTTAGTATAAGTGAGATTTATACATCGCATATACAACGTAACCATTTGTTTTAGTACTCTGCGAAATTTAGTATAAGTGAGATATGCTTTCAATCAATGTATCTTCGTGTTTAGTTTTAGTACTCTGCGAAATTTAGTATAAGTGAGATAAGTGAATTGATTTCTTTTGATATTTCTTTGTTTTAGTACTCTGCGAAATTTAGTATAAGTGAGATAGTATCAGTCAACGATGTGCCAGTGTTCAGTTTTAGTACTCTGCGAAATTTAGTATAAGTGAGATAAAACTATACTGCTTATACAGGGTATGACAGTTTTAGTACTCTGCGAAATTTAGTATAAGTGAGATTCTGCTATTGATTTTTTCTTGAGTTCGTCTGTTTTAGTACTCTGCGAAATTTAGTATAAGTGAGATCCGTAGCCATCTCCTACTTGTTCGCCTTTAGTTTTAGTACTCTGCGAAATTTAGTATAAGTGAGATATACATACGATATATACATACGTATTACACGTTTTAGTACTCTGCGAAATTTAGTATAAGTGAGATAAAACTTGAAGTTACTTACAACAAAGAAAGGTTTTAGTACTCTGCGAAATTTAGTATAAGTGAGATTTTTTATCGACTAACCCCTTTAAATCATTAAGTTTTAGTACTCTGCGAAATTTAGTATAAGTGAGATCTGCACCACGAATACCATCCGCAATACTTGGTTTTAGTACTCTGCGAAATTTAGTATAAGTGAGATGAGGACTGAAACCTATTGGAGATTACAGTTGTTTTAGTACTCTGCGAAATTTAGTATAAGTGAGATCACGTTTCATGTTTGGAAGTCCGTGCCTTTGTTTTAGTACTCTGCGAAATTTAGTATAAGTGAGATTAACGAGTTCGCTCAAAGACTAGCTCTCTTGTTTTAGTACTCTGCGAAATTTAGTATAAGTGAGATGAAAAAATATATAAAAAATAACTGCAATATGTTTTAGTACTCTGCGAAATTTAGTATAAGTGAGATTTGAAGAATCTGTTGCAACAAATACAGAAGGTTTTAGTACTCTGCGAAATTTAGTATAAGTGAGATCGATGTATATCCTTGCTGGGTACTCACTAGGTTTTAGTACTCTGCGAAATTTAGTATAAGTGAGATGGAAATGTAATGAAAAAGTATAAATTATTAGGTTTTAGTACTCTGCGAAATTTAGTATAAGTGAGATAACAAATGGAAGAAATGTAATGAGAGTTACGTTTTAGTACTCTGCGAAATTTAGTATAAGTGAGATATTTTGGCTTAACCATTATTCACCACTCCCGTTTTAGTACTCTGCGAAATTTAGTATAAGTGAGATAGTTGACCGTAGCAATAATAGCGCTAATCAGTTTTAGTACTCTGCGAAATTTAGTATAAGTGAGATGCTTCTGCTTGTTTCATTAAAGAAGTGATGGTTTTAGTACTCTGCGAAATTTAGTATAAGTGAGATTTTAGATTTAGTTGAGTTTGGGATGGTGCGTTTTAGTACTCTGCGAAATTTAGTATAAGTGAGATCAAGAAACAAACGCCTCTAATGAAGATGTAGTTTTAGTACTCTGCGAAATTTAGTATAAGTGAGATACCAATCTGCATCCTTCGCTGTTGGTACAAGTTTTAGTACTCTGCGAAATTTAGTATAAGTGAGATTTGTTTCAGCATGTGAATTTAAACTGTTGCGTTTTAGTACTCTGCGAAATTTAGTATAAGTGAGATATTTGCGATTGATTCTTGACTACATACTTGGTTTTAGTACTCTGCGAAATTTAGTATAAGTGAGATACTTTGAAATCCATCCTGTAAACCATTGGCGTTTTAGTACTCTGCGAAATTTAGTATAAGTGAGATTTATAGTACCAGTGAAGGACAACGAAGGGAGTTTTAGTACTCTGCGAAATTTAGTATAAGTGAGATTTACTTGCATTGCAATTGAATAACGTGATAGTTTTAGTACTCTGCGAAATTTAGTATAAGTGAGATCTTTAGGGTTTATATAAAATATATTACCAGTTTTAGTACTCTGCGAAATTTAGTATAAGTGAGATCTATTCATGGTGATTATCAACACGTTGACAGTTTTAGTACTCTGCGAAATTTAGTATAAGTGAGATATATGGTGTCTTTTCAAATTTAATAATCTCGTTTTAGTACTCTGCGAAATTTAGTATAAGTGAGATGATGTGGACGGATAAGCATCACATTGACTCGTTTTAGTACTCTGCGAAATTTAGTATAAGTGAGATTACATGTTCCCAGAAAAACATGAGTTGAATGTTTTAGTACTCTGCGAAATTTAGTATAAGTGAGATTAACAAGCGTGGAATTGGTATCGAAATCATGTTTTAGTACTCTGCGAAATTTAGTATAAGTGAGATTTCTCTAACTTTCTTTCGTTTGCTAATCGGGTTTTAGTACTCTGCGAAATTTAGTATAAGTGAGATATCTATTTGGATAGTAGAAATCACGCTTTAGTTTTAGTACTCTGCGAAATTTAGTATAAGTGAGATTGGCCGCAAATCTATTTATTAGATCAAGGGGTTTTAGTACTCTGCGAAATTTAGTATAAGTGAGATTCAACTCATTGAAAATGAGTTTTATAACTTGTTTTAGTACTCTGCGAAATTTAGTATAAGTGAGATTTTTCGTTTTTTATCGTAATGCCATCTCACGTTTTAGTACTCTGCGAAATTTAGTATAAGTGAGATGAACAAATTGCAGTCAAGATGAGTTATGACGTTTTAGTACTCTGCGAAATTTAATATAAGTGAGATTTTGCACAAAACCTTAATGAGATGGTATGTCTTTTAGTTAGTAGAAATTTATCTATAAAAATATCAGAAAATTATTGCAAATAAAAAATCTCTATGCTATGATAATAAAAAATTAAATAACAACAAATTCTTATCAAGAGAAGTAGAGGGACTGGCCCGATGACACTTCAGCAACAGGCTAATACGCACTGTGCTAATTCCAGAGAGATGAGATGGGTGTTTTCTGCGTTAACCTCTACTAATCTCTTGATAAGTAGAGGTTATTTATTTTTTACAAAATTTTTTAGGAGTGATACATATGTCAAAATCAAACCAGTTGCCTCCGTTTAGAGCAGATCATGTAGGGAGTTTACTTAGACCTGAAAGAATTCATCATGCGCGTCGTGATTTCCAAAATGGAGAAATTACGGCAGATGAGTTGTATAATATTGAAACAGAAGAGATATCAAGGGTCATTGATAAACAAATTGAAATTGGCTTGAAAGCAGTGACGGATGGTGAATTTCGTCGTCGTTTTTGGCATACTGATTTTTTGGAATTGTTGGATGGTGTTGAGGGGTATGTTCCTGATCGTGGTTACCAATTTGTTGGGATTGAGACCGAGAAGTATAATGTAAGAAATGTTGGCAAGATTAAATTTAACCCTAATCATCCTCATGTGAGAGACTTCAAAGTATTTGATTCATTAGTGGATGGTCGTGCGGTGGCGAAGCAAACGATTCCGAGCCCGAATCAATTGTTTAATGCGGGTATTCGAGACAAATCTATTTATCCAGATATTGAAGAGTATGCGAAAGATGTAATTAAAACATATCAAGACGCGGTGCTTGCGTTCTATGATGCGGGGTGTCGTTATTTACAGTTCGATGATGTCTATATCGCTGGGTTAAGTGCGGATGACATACCGTTCAATGATACTGATTATTCACATGAAGAATTAATTGATCTTGCACTTCGTGTACTGAATGGTGTATTATCCGTCAAACCAAAAGACTTAGTGATTACAACGCATTTATGTAGAGGTAATTATCGTTCTAAATATGCTTTTGAAGCGAGTTATGAACGAATTTCACATCAACTGTTTGCGAATTTGAAATATGATGGTTTCTTCTTAGAATATGATGATGATCGTTCAGGGGACTTTAAACCATTAGAGAAGATTCCAAATGGAGGACCTCGGGTTGTATTAGGATTGTTTACGTCTAAGTTTCCGGAGTTAGAGGATGAGGCACTGATCAAAGCGCGGATCGATGAAGCTACTCAATACGTAGATCGTAGTCAATTGTGTATCAGTCCACAATGTGGGTTTGCATCAACACATCATGGTAATGAATTGACTGAAGAAGCGCAATGGGATAAGTTAAGCTATCTTATTGAGCTAGGTGAAAAATATTTGACATAACAATTTGAGTAGACATCTCTTTGGAGATGTCTTTTTAGCTTTAACTTAACCGGACAATTTTTAGAAAAAACTGTTATAATATAACCATTAAAAAGGGATATTGGGTGAAAACATGGAAAGAACAAAATATTTCCCGGGAATTGATGGGCTTCGGGGGATTGCGGTGATTGCGATTATTTTGTATCACTTAAATCCGAAGTGGTTACCGGGTGGTTTTTTAGGGGTAGATACGTTTTTTATTATCTCTGGATATATTATTACAGTGATTTTACTAAGAGAATATAATAAAGATGAACGTATTGATTTAGTGAACTTTTATCAACGAAGGATTCGACGGTTAATTCCAGCGTTGCTCTGGATGATTATGATTGTTTTAATGTATAGTATGCTGTTCGAACGACAGATTGTTCATCAGTTGAAACACGATGTTATTGCAGCAATATTTTACGTCTCGAATTGGTTTTATATTTATGATGGGTTGGACTATTTTCAATCTCTTGAAGTTAGACCACTCCAACATTTATGGTCGCTTGCGATTGAAGAGCAGTTCTATATTTTATTCCCAGTAGTATTATTGTGGTCAATGAAGCGGTTTGAAAAGATGAGAATTGTTCAAGTTGTATTCGGTATATCTTTACTCTCATTACTGTTAATGATGATTCTATTTGACCCAGCTGAAGGCAGTGCTCGCGTATATTTCGGAACAGATACAAGACTTCAATCGATGTTGTTAGGTGTCATGTTTGCATTCATTTGGAATCCAGATCGAATGAAAGAGAGTATTCCGAGTTCTACACGTCATGTCGTTGATGTCATTGGTGTAGTGAGCTTGATTGTTTTATTGTTGAGTTTTTACCTATTATCCGATACGAGTGAAGTGTTGTTTTACGGAGGCTTATATGGGTTAGGAATTGTGACGTTGCTAATCATCGGTTCAGTCGTTGTACCGGGAACATGGATGGCAAGTGTTGTCGGTCATCGGTCGCTTGTAACCGTCGGCCAATATTCGTATAGTTTATATTTATGGCATTATCCAGCGATTGTCTTCATGTCAATGCATTATGTGAAAGGTCAACTACCATGGTTCGTCTATATTGGTGCGTTCATCGTAACGGTTGCTATGGCGATGATCAGTTATCACCTCATTGAAGAACCATTCCGTAAATATGGATTGAAAGGATTGCTTGTTCGAATTGACACGTATAAATGGACGTTACTATCAATGGTGATCACATTGTTGTCATCAATCGGTATGTGGTTATTCATTGATACAACACCTAAGCCTGTTGAGAAACCGAAGTCTACAACACATAACTTAGAGTCGTATAATCAAAAGAAGCCATCATTAGATAAATTACATGAGTATGAAGTGTTTATGCTCGGGGATTCTGTCATGGTCGATATCGAAGATGATTTACGCAAATATTTTCCACACGCATATATTGACGGTGAAATTGGTCGAAATATTTATAAAGCCATTCCGCTCATAGAAGAGTATCAACAATTTAATACGAATGATAGTGTCGTTGTGTTAGAACTTGGTACGAACGGTGACTTTGAACAAAGACATATGGAACAGATGGTCAATGGATTTATTGATGCGAAAGTCATCTTAATTACGACGAGAGTCCCGAAAGCGTATGAGAAAAATGTCAATGAATTAATGAAAGAAGCAGCATCAAGGCATGATCATATTACGATTGTAGATTGGTATAAGATTTCTGACGGGCATCCAGAATATTTCGCACCAGATGGAATACACCTTCAACCAGTAGGTGCTGAAGTGTTAAGTCGAGCGATTAAGGAAGAAATTGCGAAGCGGATAAGTGAATAAAGTAGTGATTGAAATGTACTATGCAAAACAATATTAAATAGAAGCGTTTGATACATTAAGTGACTATACGTTGAAGCAAATCAATGGTGTGATCGGTATTCAAATTGAAGTGACAGATTGGACGTTGAAATATAAGCTAAGTCAAAACCGAGATGATGAAGATTACGTAAGAATTATTGAAGAGTTATATAAGACGAATAAATTAATGGATACAATGTTAGCAGATGAAATGAGGAAATTACGAGGAGTATAACATATGATAGATTTTCATTGTGCATGTTTAGTGCATATCGTTGAAGGAAGGTTATTGCTCGTTAAAGTGCGAGAAAATGAGAAGTATTATTTGCCAGGTGGAAAGATTGAACGTGGTGAAGCACATGAAGCCACATTGATTAGAGAACTAAAAGAAGAGTTGAAGATTGAAGTTGATTTGGATTCACTCGATTATATCGGAAAAGTTGTTGGACCCGCCTACCCAGATACGACTAAGACCGTTGCCCTTGAGTGTTACCGTATCAAAGGCCAACTGCCTAACGTCGAGCCGAATATGGAAATTACAGATGTGAAATATTTAGATATGAGTCAAACAGACCTCATGGCACCCGCAGTGATTCGTATGGTTGAAGATATGGGAATGAACTGTAAATGATTTTAATAAGTGCATGTTTAATTGGAGAGCGTGTAAGGTATGATGGTGGCCATAAGTTGAATCAAAAATTTAAAGATCTTGTGAATAACGGTGTTGCCAAACCGGTTTGCCCTGAAATTTTAGGAGGATTACCCACACCACGTGAACCAGCAGAAATCATCGGAGGAAATGGTGATGATGTGTGGGCTAATAATGCGAAAGTCATATCATGTAGTGGGGAAGATGTGACGTCATATTTTAAAGAAGGTGCACTTAAAACGTTAGATATTTGTAAGTCTGAGAAATGCGGCTTAATCGTGTTGAAACAAGATAGTCCATCATGTGGTTCAAGTACTATTTATTCCGGGAATTTTAATGGTGAAAAGAAAGAAGGTTTTGGTGTTACAACTTCATTATTGCGTTCACATGGTATAGAGGTGATCGATGAAGTTGAATTTGAAAAAAGATTATAGAACTCCTTGATGGAGTTCTTTTTTTATCGTCAGGTTTTGGAGGGGGTGGCGAAAACCTGATGATAAAAAGGAGGATAATCGTCAGGTTTTGGGTGGATGGGTGAAAACCTGATGATAAAAAGGGGGATAATCGTCAGGTTTAGGAGTGAGCGGTGAAAACCTGATGATTAAAGGACAGGTTTCCCACGTCTTCGACTAAACCTGTCCATAAAAAGGTGATTAATGGACAGGTTTCCCACGTCTTCGACTAAACCTGTCCATAAAAAGGTGATTAATGGACAGGTTTCCTACGTCTTCGCCAAAACCTGTCCATAAAAAGGCGATTAATGGACAGGTTTCCCATGTCTTCGCTAAAACCTGTCCATTAATAAGTTATAATATAATTATCTATTAAGATGGAGGGGTTTGATGGAGCCGATTATTCATATCAATCAATTATCAAAGCAGTTTGGTAGCATCGCGTATTTAATAATGTCTCATTAGTTATACAAAGAAGAAGCATCTTCTAGGTTATCCGTTCTATTTACTCGTGGTATTTCTCGATTTAAAGTATTTAGTACGACAATTATATTTGCACTCATTTCAAGTTTTATTTCTATGATTTTGGCTATATTAGTATCAGGGATTTTAGCATTATCGATGATGGAAGATAATGGTAAGTTGACGTTGATGTCATTTGTATCGGATGCTATCAGTATTTACGTCGGGATTTAGTATAAATTCATAAAAAAAACTTTGACAAAAACATTATTCTTCTGACTATACACGTGTTATAATCGGGGTAGTGAAGTCATAAAGAATATTAGGGGGATTACTATGAAAGTTAGTCTATTTAGTACATGCTTAGTGGACGTTTTGGATAAAGAGGTCGGTGTATCAACGGTTGAACTTCTAGAACGATTAGGTTGTGAAGTTGAATATAATGAATCACAAATCTGTTGTGGTCAACCGGCATATAACTCAGGATATTTCGAAGAAGCAAAAAAAGGTGCCCGCCATATGATTGAAGTATTCAAAGATAGTGACTACGTTGTAGCACCGTCGGGTAGTTGTATTACGATGTTTAAGCATTACCCTATGTTATTTCAAGATGAATTGATTTGGAAAGATCGTGCGCAGGAATTAAGTGATAAGTCATATGAAATCAGTCAATTTATTGTTCATGTACTAGAAACAAAAGACGTTGGTGCTGAGCTAAATGGTAAAGCAGTAATACACCCGTCATGTCATAATACACGTCTATTAAATAACTCAATGCCACCAGAAGCACTATTATCTAACGTTAAAGGATTAGAGCTTCTCGACTTACCTGGCGACTATAATTGCTGTGGATTCGGTGGAACATTCGCAGTGAAGATGAGCGAAGTATCTGGTGAAATGGTTGATGAAAAAGCGCAATCGATTATTGATACTGGTGCGGACTACTTAATCGGTGGAGATGTAAGTTGCTTAATGAATATCGAAGGTCGACTTAGAAGACTCGGTTCAGATATCGAAGTATTACATATAGCTGAAGTACTGAACAGAGCAATTAAGGAGGTTCAATAACGATGGCAATGAATATAGGGAACGAAACGTTCAAACAAAAAGCAAGTTCTGAAATGAAAGATGATTTTATGAGAGGTGCTGTATCTAGCGCCCAAGATAGATTGCGTAATCGTAAATTATCGATTCAAGCAGAGATTGGTGATGAAGAAGCGTGGCGTAATCACGCCGAAGAAATTCGCCGTCATACATTAGAAAACATTGATTATTACTTAAATATGTTGAGTGAGAACGTTGAAAAACAAGGCGGTCACGTATTCTTTGCGAAGACACCTGAAGAAGCGAACGAATACGTTCGTAATGTTGTAAAGAAGAAAGATGCTAAATATATCGCTAAAGCTAAATCAATGGTCACTGAAGAAATTGGATTAAATGATGCATTAGAAGAAATGGGCTGTGAAGTTGTTGAAACAGATCTTGGTGAGTACATTTTACAATTAGATGACCATAATCCACCATCTCATATCGTTGTACCGGCACTACATAAAGATAAAGAAGGAATTCAGAAAGTTTTCAAAGAAAAGCTCGGTTATGATGGATCAAGTGATCCAGAAGAGTTAGGTCTTTACGCGCGTAAAAAATTACGTGAAGAATTCTTGAAGGCAGAAGTAGGGATTACAGGGTGTAACTTTGCCGTTGCAGAGAGTGGAAGTTATACACTCGTAACGAATGAAGGTAATGCACGTATGGTGACGACATTACCGAAAACACAAGTGGCTGTCATGGGGATGGAGCGTATTGTACCATCTCACGAAGAACTTGATATTCTTGTCAGTATGTTAACGAGAAGTGCTGTTGGCCAGAAATTAACAAGTTATGTCACGACTTTAACTGGAACGAAGCGCGAAGGTGAAATTGATGGGCCTGAAGAGTTCCACCTAGTCATTGTAGATAATGGACGTTCAAAAATTCTAGGGACACAATTCCAATCGATTTTACACTGTATCCGTTGTGCAGCATGTATTAATGTTTGCCCAGTATATCGTCAAACAGGTGGACATTCATACGGTTCAATCTATCCAGGTCCAGTTGGTGCCGTCCTTTCACCATTACTTGGCGGATATGATCGATATAAAGAATTACCATATGCATCGACATTGTGTGCGGCGTGTACAGAAGCATGCCCAGTTAAAATACCATTACACGAACATTTATTAGAACATCGTCGTGTCATCGTTGAAGAGAAGAATATGGCACCAATCGGTGAGAAGTTATCGATGAAAGCATTCGGTGTCGGAAGCTCTACACCGGTATTATATAAATACGGAACGCAATCGATGAACACGATGTTAAGTCCATTCTCTAATGATGAGGATTATATCGAAGAAGGCCCAAGTTTATTGAAATTATGGACAAACTCAAGGGACTTCCCATTACCAGATTCTAAGAAAGAATCATTTAGAACTTGGATGAAAGAAAGAGAGGGACGCTAATGAGTAAAATATACAACAAAGACAGTTTCTTAGAAGAGTTATCAAGTAACTTAGGTCGACCAATGCCAACGAATGTTGACAAACCAACATACGAACACCGTCCACAAGATGAATTATACAGTGAATTAAGCCAAGATGATCTCGTTGAAAAGTTGAAATTGCAATGTGAAAACATTCATACGACATATTACGAAACAACGAAAGCTGAATTACCGACAGCCCTTAAAGATGCCATTGAAGAATATGGTGGCGGTTCAATCTTAGTGTCTAAAGATGATCGTTTTGAAGATAACAATTTGAACGGTGTATTAGATGATTATGATACGTTTGTTTGGGATTATATGAATGCTGAAGAGAGTCATAATCGTGCAATCGATGCGAATATCGGCATTAACTTTAGTGAATATACACTTGCTGAGAGTGGCACTGTCGTATTATTCAATGATCAACATAAAGGTCGTTCAGTGAGCTTACTGCCTAGAACATATATCGCAATTGTACCGAAGTCAACGATCGTACCAAGGTTTACGCAAGCGGCGCGTGAAATTAGAAAGCAAGGAATGGACATTTCTTCTTGTGTTAACTTAATAACGGGACCAAGTAACTCAGCAGATATCGAAATGAAATTGATCGTAGGTGTTCACGGTCCGATTAAAGCAAGTTATATTGTTGTGAATGATATATAGAAGAGTAGAAAGGGGACCCCCTTTCTATTCTTTTCATTCTTTGTGAAAAGTTTCACAAAATATTCACAAAATGATTTAATTTATACCCTCAAACATGTATTTATATGTTATATTAAGTAAACGCTTACTTTATTGATAGAGAGGAGATTGTAATATGTTAATGCTTGTTGCATTAAGTGCAATTATTGCCCCATTTTTATTTGTTGTCTTACTTCGAATGCCTGCAATGAAAGGGATGGCAATAAGCGCTTTAATCGTTTCATTATTAGGGATTTTTGTATGGGGTATGGAATGGAAAGTCATTCTCGCTGCGATTTTACAAGGGGCACATAAAACGTTGACAATACTATTGATTATGTTCGGTGCACTTTTATTACTCAATACGTTAAGAAATACTGGTGCTGTTAAACGAATTAACGAAGGGTTTAGAAGTATTTCAACAGATATGCGTGTACAAGTCATCATCGTAGCATTTCTATTCGGTTCACTGCTTGAGGGTGCTTCAGGATTTGGAACACCTGCAATGGTGACTGCACCATTAATGCTCGCACTAGGGTTTAGACCTTTAGTGGCGGTCACAACTGCACTAATCGCAGATAGTGTCGCGGTTTCATTTGGAGCCGTTGGAACACCTGTGCTTGTCGGACTCAGTACGTTGAAAGGTGCGCCTGAGAATATTATGAATAGTGCTACAGTGAATGTTACGCTCATTGATTTAATGGCGGGTGTTTTTATTCCGACGATATTAGTCTTTGTCATGACATGGTTCTTCGGGAAAGGTAACAACGTCAAAGCAACGTTAGAAATCTTGCCGTGGACATTGATGATTGGGATTGTCTATGTGTTAAGTTCGTTAGGTGTTGCTTACGCGATGGGACCAGAGTTTGTTGCAATATTAGCATCACTCATTACGCTGATTGTTGCATTGGTTACAGCACGAAAAAATATACTTATGCCGAAGACAGAGTGGTTAGATGCTATTGATGAGGACTACATTATTGAAGAGACGAAGTCTACGATGTCATTGGCGAAAGCTTGGGCACCATATTTAATCGTAGTTGTACTACTCTTGTTAACGCGTGTTGTGCCACCGATTAAAGAAGTAACAACATCACTCATTGACTTGAGCTGGAACAATATTTTAGGCTATGAAACGATTAGTTCAGGATGGGAATTTTTATATTCACCGGGGACAATCCTTGCGATAGCCGCTTTATTGACTGTATTCGTGCAAAAGAAATCGGTTGATAACTTTACGAAAGCAGCAACGAAGTCATTATTTACGATTAAAAATACAGGGATTACGTTGATAGCAACATTAGCGATGGTTCATGTCTTCACGAATTCAGGTTTGAATACGAATGATTTAGTCGGTATGCCGACGTATATTGCCAATGGAATGGCGAGTGCATTCGGAAATGTTTGGATATTCTTTGCGCCATTCTTAGGTGCACTTGGCTCATTTATTACAGGTAGTGCGACAGTATCGACATTGACATTTGCGCCAATTCAATTTGAGATTGCTGAATCTATTAATAGTAATCCAGAAGTTATATTGGCTGCTCAATTAATCGGTGCAGCATCAGGAAATATGATTTGTATTCATAATGTTGTCGCAGTATGTGCTGTCGTAGATATGGAAGGTAATGAAGGAAGCGTTATCCGTAAAACGCTTGGCGTTGCAATGGTGTATTGCTTACTCGCAGGAATTGGTGGATTCATTTTACTATCAATTTTATAATATGTATCTTTTCAAAAATATGTATCACAATATGTGATACATATTTTTTTGTTTATTTCTAAAGTGTTTATTTCTAAAGAAGGTATAAAGTTACCCGGAAAACAATTGATTGTGACGTCAATATTAGTGATACTTCTAATATGCATTCGCATGTTGTGATGGATATTTGTATAATAATGATATACATATTTAGAAATGTATGATCAAAATTGATTTGGGGGCACAACATGAAAGGGATTTTAAAGAAGTGGTTTATTGATGGTTTAAGTTATATGGCGTTAGGTTTATTTTGTTCTTTGATCATCGGTCTGATATTAGATACGGTAGGTCAACAAACGTTAGTAAAGCAGCTTGATTTGTCGATGCTGTCAGAGATTGGGAAAGTTGCAATGTCACTTACAGGAGCGGCAATTGGTGGTGCGATGGCGTATGGATTTAAGAGTAAACCACTCGTCCTTTTTAGTGCGATTATCGTTGGGTATTTAGCATACGATACATATTCAGGAGGTCCTGTAGGAGCGTATTTAGCGACTTTAGTTGTCTGTGAAACGAGTAAATTATACGCATCCAGGACATCCATCGATATTATTATAACGCCATTACTCTCACTTCTTATTGGAAGCGGTGTTGCAAAATTTGTCGGCCCCTTCCTAAATGAAGTGATGCAAAGTATTGGGCGTGTGATTGTTGCATCAACTGAACAACAACCGTTAGTGATGGGGATCCTCGTTGCAGTAATAGTTGGATTAACATTAACGGCACCGATATCGAGTGCAGCCATTTGTTTAATGTTAAATCTGGAAGGGCTTGCTGCCGGTGCAGCAACGATTGGCTGTGTCTGTCAGATGATTGGGTTTAGTGTTAATAGTTATCGTGATAATGGATTAAGTGGATTGATTTCTATCGGTATCGGAACGAGTATGTTACAAGTACCGAACATATTAAAAAATCCATATATAATTATCCCACCAACGTTAGCGAGTGCGCTCGTAGCACCGATTATGACAACACTATTTCCAATGTATAATAATGCAATCGGAGCAGGAATGGGAACGAGTGGTTTCGTTGGACCGTTGATGACAATTCGTGTCATGGGCGCAAGTATTGAAACATATACACTGATTGCTATATTCTATTTCTTGCTTCCTGCGATTGTAAGTTTTACAATTTATTCATTAATGATGAAGATAGGACTTATTCGAAAAGGTGACCATACAATACAAATTGTTGAATGAGTAAAGGGGAATGTTATGAAACAGACAATCTATTTTGCTGGAGGCTGTTTGTGGGGTGTTCAAGCATTTATTAAAACATTACCAGGTGTTATTGAGACAGAAGCCGGTCGAGCGAATGGACAGACTAACACATTAGACGGAGCATATGATGGTTACGCTGAATGCGTGAAAACAACCTTTGATCACCATAAAGTCACTGTTGATCAATTAATGGGTTACTTCTTTGAAATTATTGACCCATATAGCATCAACAAACAAGGTGATGATGTCGGTGAAAAATATCGCACAGGTGTTTACAGTGAATTAGAATCACATTTGACTGAAGCACGTCGCTATATCAATCAACGTGATGATTCTGAAGATATTCAAGTTGAAGTGTTACCACTTACTAATTACGTGAAAAGTGCAGCCATTCATCAAGATCATTTGGACAAATATCCAGACGATTATTGTCACATCCCTCAGGCGTTATTATTGAAATATATTCGTTAAATTTTCGTACTTGCGCGCAAACTGAATCTGCGCGCAAGTATGGGTTGAAAAGAGGCTGAGAGTGTTCGTACTTGCGCGCAAACTGAATCTGCGCGCAAGTATGGGTTGAAAAGAGGCTGAGAGTGTTTGTACTTGCGCGGAAACTGAATCTGCGCGCAAGTTACGGGGTGAAAAAGGCCAAAAGTGTCCATACCTGCGCGCAAGTACGGGATGAACATACCATTATGTCTTCAAATGAAGTAGTAATACTTGTTTGAAGACTTTCTTTGTTAAATAATAACTATGAATACGATATAATATAACTATATTAATTAATGAAATGGGTGTTCATATGGAAGCTATTAATATCGCGAAAAATAATAAACATATTCAATTAAGACTGGATATGGCGAATCGACATGGATTGATTGCAGGGGCAACTGGAACTGGGAAAACAGTGACATTAAAAGTATTAGCAGAACAGTTTTCAAAAGCAGGTGTTCCTGTATTTTTAGCAGATATTAAAGGGGATTTAGCGAGCCTTGCTGAACCTATTGAAATCAACGAGAAAATACAACAACGTCTTGATACAATGGGAATCGATGATTATACACCGAATCAATTCCCTGTTAGACTTTGGGACATTTTTGGTGAGCAAGGAACACCTGTCAGAACGACGATTACTGAAATGGGACCAATGCTTTTATCACGTTTGCTTGAGCTAAATGATACTCAAACGGGTGTGATGAATATCGCGTTCAAAATTTGTGATGAACAAGGTATTGTAATGCTTGATTATAAAGATTTACAAGCAGTATTAAAGGATATGTATGAAAATAGTAGTGAATATAGCGGCTTATATGGTAATGTAGCAAAACAATCCGTCGGTGCGATCCAAAGGCGATTGTTAGAACTTGAAGCTCAAGGTGCAGAAAGCTTTTTCCAAGAGCCATCAATCGAATTGAATGACTTCATTCAACATTCAGAGGATGGACAAGGGATCATTAACGTTTTGATGGCCGAAAACCTTTATACAAAACCGAGATTATATTCGACATTTTTATTGTGGTTATTGACGGAGTTGTTCGAAGAATTGCCTGAGGTCGGTGATTTAGACAAACCGAAGCTTGTGTTTTTCTTTGATGAAGCGCATCTATTATTTGATGATGCTCCGAAAGCGTTTGTCGATCAAGTAGAACAAGTTGTCCGACTCATTCGTTCTAAAGGCGTCGGGGTTTATTTCATTACACAGAACCCTATTGATTTGCCAGACGAAGTGTTATCTCAGTTAGGGAATCGTGTACAACATGCATTGAGATCATTTACGCCTCGTGATCAAAAAGCCGTCAAGAGTGCCGCTGAAACGTTTAGACAAAATCCTGAATTAGATGTCGAGCAAGTGATCGGAGAATTGAAAACTGGTGAAGCATTGATTTCCTGCTTGAATGAAGATGGGCAACCGTCTATCGTTGAACGTGCACTCATTAGGCCACCGGAGAGTAAAATTGGCGTCATTGACGATACGGTGAAACAAACTGTTATAGAAAATAATCCGTTTCATCATCAATATCAAGATATCGTCGATCGTGAAAGTGCTTATGAAATGCTTGAAAAGAAAGTTGAAAAGACTCAAAAAGTTCCAGAAACAAAGAAATCAACTAAAAAGGACAATATTGAATTCAAACGTGTAGCGACCAATGTATTATCCACTGTTGGACGACAAATTGGTAAAGAAATTGTTCGGAACTTATTCGGAGGGAGAAAGCGTCGATGATCATTGTTGATATGATTATAGACATCATTGCTTCAATATTTTCACCTGGAAAAAGACGTAACAAAAATCATAAATAGATAAAGGAAGATTGGATGTACCGATATATTTTTCTAGATTTAGACAAAACAATATTCGACTTTGACGCCGCTGAAAATGAAGCAATTCGTGAAGTGTTCAAGTCAGAAGATTTAACAATTACCGATGATTTATTCGCTGAATACAAACAAATCAATCAAGCGACATGGCGCAAGTTAGAGACGGGTGAATTGACGAAGAAAGAAGTGATTACGAAACGGTTTGAGCTATTCTTTGAGCGACATCATATTAAAGTAGATGGTGTTCAAAAAGATCGATTATTCCGTTCAGTACTCGAAAGTAATACGCAATTAATTGATGGAGCACACTCACTGCTTGAGTACTTACAGAACAAAGACTACATTGTGTGTAGTGCATCCAATGGAGTGTATGAAACTCAAATGAAGCGGTTAAAAGGTACTCAACTGTTCGATTATTTTGATCACCACTTTATTTCCGAGGAAATTGGCTATGATAAACCACACGTCGAGTTTTTTGAGCAGGCGATTGAAAGACTTGGAAATATAGATAAAAAGCAGATATTAATGGTGGGTGATAGTCTTACATCTGATATCGAAGGGGCCAATCGTGCGAAGATAGATGCGTGTTATTTCGGAGAAGCATCGAATCATACAGCAAAATACCAAATTTATACGTTACAAGCGTTGAAAGAAATTTTATAGTGTGTGGTGTGTATATGGACTTAACTAAGATTCAACAATTTTCAAAAGAGCGGTTAGCAGGAGATTTAACAGGGCACGATTATCGTCATATTTGTCGTGTCATAAAAAATGCGAATGATATTATGAAAGATGAAACGTTGGCTCAATCTCAAGTTGACTTGATTCATGCAGCGATATATGTTCATGATGTCATCGATGATAAAGTGACAACAGATCCAGATAAAGCATTACAAGATGTCGATCAATGTTTAAAGGACGCATGTGTTACAGAGGAAGAAATTCATCATATCCATGATATTATTACGCATATGAGTTACTCAAGAAACTTACAATCACGTTATGAATTAACGTTAGAAGGCCAAATCGTCCAAGATGCTGATCGAATCGATTCACTTGGCGCGATGGGTATCGCTAGGACATTTTATTATGCAGGTCAAGCGGGGCATTTGTTATATGATGAAGAGTGCCCAAGAGATTTAGAGACGTTAACGACAGATAATTATCGGAATCAAGGGACTGCGATCAATCACTTCTATGAGAAACTCATTCACTTACATAAAACAATGAATCGACCAAGTGCTAAGCGCTTAGCAAAAGAACGAACAGAAGTGATTGAGTCATTTTTAGACCAATTTAATCATGAAGCATATAGATCATAAAAAAGGGGAATATATTGATGAAAAAATTTAAATACTTTTTAGTGATTAGTACTACGGCAATGTTGTTATCAGGATGTGCTGCACTAGATGATTGGGGTAAAGATTTCGAAAGTAATACGTCAGGATTAGAAAGAACAGTCACGATCTATAGTGAAGACGGTGAAGTGATTAAACAATATAAAGGAAAAAACGTCCGGACAAAGAATAGCAGTGAAACAGGCAATCAAGTCATTTTGAATATCGATGGCAAAAGAATTCAAATCATTAATGCAAATGTTGTCATTGAAGAAAAAGGTGTAGAGGATGTTGAAGTTTCTAAATAATCTTCAACATATTGTCATAACATGACGTATTATATCCTAATTCATATGGTTATAATAAGAATATAAATATAAATGATTAAGGAGAGTCATGATGAAGAGAATTATATCGATTGTGTTGTTCAGTGTACTCGTGTTACAAGGTTGTTCGAATGATGAGTCTAATGAGACCTCAAAGACAGATGATATTAAACAACTTGTCCAAGAGTTGAGTGGAAACAAAGAAGTGAAAGCAGCGTCAATCTCAAGTGAAACGTTAACGGTTGAGAATGATGGAGAAACGAAGAAATATAATTTACCAGAAAGTGAATTTTTTGTTTCAATGGCACCCTATATCAACGAAACACATCCATGTGAAATTCATAGTCTATCAGGTTGCCAAGGGGAGCTTGTAGGAGAAGATATTGAAGTGCTTATTGAAGATGAAGACGGTGAAGTCGTGGTCGATGAAACGATGACAACACCAGACAATGGATTCTTAGATTTCTGGCTAGAAAAAGGGAAGCAATATCATGTGACGATGAAGCATGACGGTAAAGTTGTTGAGAAAGATATCACGACAAATGAAGGCGACAATACTTGCATTACCGATTTGCAATTAAAATAATATTTGGAAGAAGTTTAGAACGAATCGTCCTAAGCTTCTTTTTTGAAATTTTCAAAAAAATAATTAGTGACAAGTTATTCAATTCATAATAAAATTATCTTGAATTTGAATAAATATATGGTACGCGTAAATTGATTTTACGCGCACGATAACGAAGAAAACGGCTAGAAATCGCAATATGGTGCGCGCAAATTGAATTTACGCGCACGATAACGAAGAAAACGACTAGAAATCGTGATATGGTGCGCGCAAATTGGATTTACGCGCACGATAACGAAGAAAACGACTAGAAATCGTGATATGGTGCGCGCAAATTGGATTTACGCGCATGATAACGAAGAAAACGTCTAGAAATCATGATATCTAAACATTAAAAAGGGGGCTTTAAACATGACAATTCAACTCATAATGTATTCAAAGGAAGACCATTTTGATGCGATAAACACATACCAATTCCACGATAGAACATTTACTGATCATCCGTTAACCGTTGTGAGAGATTGTGAAGGTGACAAGAATCGCTACCCTATAATCATTCAAAAAGATGACGTTGTCGTCGGTTTCTTTTGTTTACATTTAGATGAAGGCCCTGAGATGTATGGTTATCGTAATAATGTCATTTTACTTAGAGGTTACTCAATCGATGAGCGTCATAGAAAGTTAGGGTATGCCAAATCAAGTTTTGACATGTTAGACGATTTTATTTTGAAAGAAATTGAAGCGGACCTTGACGGAGTTATATTGGCAGTGAATGAATTGAACATTGCCGCTCAAAAAACTTATGCAAAAGTTGGGTTCAAAATCGATAAAGAAAATATTGTCTCCCATCGTGGTAAATTAATGGTCATGAAAAGAAACTTCATGGTTAAATAATGTGACTTCCGGGTATATTTATTATAACGATAATAATAAATAGGAGGTCATGTATATGAAAGTAAATAAGATTATTTATATTGTGTTAGCAATATTTTTCGGCGGATTAGGATTGCATAAATTCTATGCGAAGAACAACGGAAGAGGCGTTCTATATTTATTATTCTTCTGGACAGGTATTCCAGAAATTCTAGGAATTATTGAAGGAATATTAACCATTTTCAAACCGTCAGATGAGGAAGGTAACATTATTAAATAATAAAGAAAATAAATCATTAAAATGAGAAAGTGAAGCGTGACAATATGGAAAACAAAGTCCCAATGTCAAAATCAAAATCAATTAAATCCACACAAGTCTTTCCAGAGCATACGAATCATTTGAATACGATGTTCGGTGGTAAAATCATGGCAAATATGGATGAAGTCGCTGCAATCACTGCAATGAAACATAGTGGTATTAACTGTGTCACGGCATCGATTGACTCTATCGACTTCATTAAACCAATTAGAACAGGTGATATCGTTACTTACGAAGGGGTCGTATCTTATGTCGGGAGATCGTCAATGGAAATTTGTGTGCAAATACGTGTAGATGATCCAAAGGATCATAAATCTAGTCTTGCTGCGTTAAGCTTTTTAACGTTTGTCGCAATTAATGATGATGGAACGAAGAGACAATTACCGAAGGTATACCCAGAAACTGAAGTAGAGAAGTGGTTGTATGAAACGTCAGAAGCTCGTGTGAATACTAGACAAGATAGAAGGATTCAAACGAAAGGGACAATCAAGTACTTAACTAAATTTATGGAAAATAATTAAATAAATCACCATGAAAATTCCCGAGTATATATTATGTATATGCTCGGCTTTTTATTACTCATTTTTATAATCATTCTTTATGTGTTCAATTACTGATTGTGATGAAATCGACACAAACGCTTCAATAAAAGGACTTATTATACGTTATAATATACATATAAAATACTACTTTAAGGGTGATAAAATGAATACACCACTCATACAGACAATCCATCTATTGATGGATAAATTAAAAGCGAATGAATTACAAAATCATATCTTAATCACAAAGTTAGAAGATGAATCGACGATAGATATATTGCTCGCAACATTGAACGTGTTCGAAATGAATAAGAATGTCAAAATCAAAGATGTGACATTATTTTTAAATGAGTTTATAAAGCATATAGAGCCTGACTTACTGACATTCAACCATCAAGGTTGGATGCATCATCCACTCCAGCTAATGAAAGAGGAAAATGAACTATTCAGAGCGCAGCTCAATCATTTGAATCCACTCGTTGATTTAGATTTAGTGAAAGGTCAATTATCTAATGAATTGAACGGGTTAATCAAAGAAATTAAACGATTTAATGCACATTACAATCGTAAAGAGAAATTATTTTTCCCAATATTAGAACGTTATCAAGTGAATAGTCTTACACGGACGATGTGACGAATGGATGATGATGTTAGAGCTTACTTCAAAGCGTTAGAAAATAGAAGTGTCAGAATTGGTGAGTTAGAATCAAGGCATATTGAAATGAGTAAGAACCAATTTATAGAAGCATTTCAAAATATGTTAGACTTCGAACATTACTTACTGTTCCCGATTGTCAATCAATTGTTTACGATAGAAGACTTTAAAGCAATTGATGCTGAGAGTGAAGCGTTCGGTTACGCTGTGCACGTCGATAAGTCACAACATATATCAAAGAAAGAACAATTGGACCATAGTGAACAACATAAAATTGGCCAAGGGTATTTGACGTTGAAAGAAGTAGATTTAATTTTGGATAATATTCCGTTAGAATTAACGTTCGTTGATCGTAATGGTTTATTCAAATACTTTAATGATATCGTTGAGTCTAAAGATATGATGTTTATACGTACACCAATTTCTATTGGCCGTCACGTAGCCAATTGTCATCCTCCGAAAAGTATGGGGAAAGTGATGCAAATTATAAGACAGTTAGAATCAAAGCAAAAAGAGAAAGAGCATATGTGGTTTAAAAAAGGAGATGAGTTTATTTTCGTCACATACAAAGGTGTATTTGATGACGATGATGAATTCATGGGTGTTCTAGAATACGTTCAAGATATACAACCATTCTTTGAACTCGATGAACCCATTAAGAAACATATTACCCCGATTGATGAAAAAAATAGAGGTATATAAGTGACAAATATTTTATTTATTCCAAGCTGATGAAAATGACACTATTATATAATGGAAGTAATGGCAAGAATATAATAAAAGACTTTTTTCTGTAAGCAGAGTAAATGAGAAATACTCTGCTTACAGAACTAAAATCCTTAATAAAGTAAAGAAATAGCGATAAAATTTGATAATCATCAAATTTTATCGCTTCTTTTATTTCTAGTATTATTCAATTTTATATCAAATGATTTTTGATTATTACATAAACATTGTCAATGCGAATGTCCAAATACATAAGAAGATTAATAGGGCAATACTATATTTCATTGTCATTTTGAGTAATGCAGATTCTTCACCTGTTTTATTAACAGCTGCGGTTGCGATGGCAATCGATTGTGGTGAAATTAGTTTACCAATACTACCACCGACTGTATTAGCAGCAACGAGAAGATTTCCGTTAACGCCCATATTACTTGCAGCAGTTGCTTGAATTCCTGCAAATAACGTATTGTTATTCACTACTGATCCTGTCATGAAGACACCAATCCAACCGAGTACTGGAGAGAGTAGTGGGAAAATTGCGCCAGTTTTTGAAGCAACTTGTCCGAGTGCTGCAATCATACCACTATAAGTTGTCACTTTAGCAATCGCCAAGATTAATGAAATTGTTAAAATCGGAATCCATAATTCTTTAATGGATTTCATCAATAGGTTGAAGCCTTCTCCGATACTGACCGTTGGCGAAGTTAATATCGTAATGATAACGGCAAGTAATAAAGCTGTCCCCGTCGCACCGATTAAATTAATTGGTGACTCTAATCCACCAGGTAACGGTATTGTGACCGTTGATTTTGCTAAAAGATCAGCAATTTGTGGTACTGACCAGATTAAAATAAGCACTGTTAATAAGATAAATGGTGACCAAGCTTTTGCAATCGTACCGATTGGATGAGCTTTCGTTTCAATCTCTTCGTCAGACAGTCTAAACGTATTTTTCGGCTGCCAGAATCGACTAAGAATAGCAATACCAATCATTGCGAATAAACTTGGGAATATGTCAGCAAGTTCAGGCCCCATAAATACTGTAATAACAACTTGTGAGATTGTGAATATTATTGATGCTGTTAAAATTGCTGGTAAAGTTTCTTTAATTCCTTTGAATCCATCGATAATAAAGATTAATAAAGCTGGAATAACAAAATTAATGATAGGTAATGTTAATGCAGACATTTGTGAAACTTCTAATGCAGAAATACCTTCTAAATTAAATGTATCGACAATTGCAACCGGTATACCAATCGCACCGAAAGCACCACTAGAGCCGTTGGCGATCAAACATAGCATCGCAGCTTCTAACGGTTTGAAACCTAATTGTACAAGTAATACCGCACAAATCGCGATAGGTACTCCAAATCCAGCAGCCCCTTCTAGAAACGCATTTAAACAAAAACCGATTAATAAAAATTGTACACGTTGGTCAGCTGTGATTTGGATAATACTGTCTTGAATAATGTCGAACTTTCCACTCTCAAGGGTTACTTTGTATAGCCAAATGGCCATTGTAATAATATAGCCGATAGGGAATAAGCCAATGATTACACCTTGCAATATACTCCCTGATGTTTGTTCTAAATTTAAATTAAAAACTAGCATTGCTATAAGTGTTGTCACAACTAAAGTAATCCAAGATGCATTGATTCCCTTTACTTTCATCACTGTTAGTAACGTTAAGAACAAAATAATTGGAATCGCTGCGACAACACTGGATAAATACAAATTACCTAATGGATCGAATGAATCTACTAACATAATTTACACTCCTAAGCTTCAAAAAATGGATTTTGAATATTTTTGATTGTTTCTACTGATTTACTAAATTGCTGAGTTTCAACGTCATTTAGTGGCAATTCAATGATTTCTCTAATACCATCTTTGTTAATAATGGCAGGCACTCCGATGTAAAGGTCGTCATGGCCATATTCACCTTCTAATAGAGCACTTACTGTAAGGACAGCGTTTTGATCAGACATAATGGCTTTTGTAATTCTTGCAAGTCCCATTGCAACACCGTAGTATGTTGAACCTTTCGCTTCGATAATTTCATACGCAGCATCACGAACATTTACATACGTTTTTTCCATAAATTCATCTTTGTTTGGTAATTCATCAAGCAACATTGATAAAGGGCGGCCACCAATATCTGCTGTAGACCAAACAGGAAGTTCTGAATCGCCATGTTCACCAATAACCATCGCGTGAACACTTGTTGGGCTAACTTCAAATTGTTCACCTAAAAGATATCTAAATCTAGCAGTATCAAGAATTGTTCCTGAACCGATGACACGTTCTTTCGGTAATCCAGAGAATTTATGTACTGCATATGTTAGTATATCGACTGGATTTGTTGCAATCAAGAATATACCATCGAATCCGCTATCCATGACTTGATCTACGATAGATTTAAAGATTTTTAAGTTCTTGTCAACTAAATCTAATCTAGTTTCACCTGGTTTCTGCGCGGCACCTGCACAAATGACAACAAGTCCAGCATCTTTACAATCTTCATATGAACCGGCTTTAACTTTTAATGGAGAAGGGGCATATGTTTTACCATGATTTAAGTCTTTTACTTCACCGATTGTTTTCTTTTCATTTAAGTCGATGAGTACTAACTCATCTGAGATACCTTGGTTTAATAAACTGAATGCGTAACTTGCTCCAACATCACCTGTACCGATTAACACAACTTTTTGATTGTTTTTATGCATGAATAATTCCTCCTATGTGATAAATTTCACAATTATTATAGTTATATAATATCATGTATATATAGAAATACAAGTCACGAATCATTTAGAGAATAAATGTGTATTTATAAAAAAGTAATTATATAAGCAATGTAAGCGTCTACGTGATGTAGAATAAAAATTTTTGAACAAACGTATGTGTATTTTAAAATAATACATATAAGGTGTAGTATCTATCTGGTATAAATACAGATCTTCATCATCATCGATTCCCGTTAATGATATTGCTATTACAACGTGTTTGTAATTATTTGAACATTATTTGGAATACATTGTATATCATGATAAACTTAAAATTGTGACGATTTAGAAAAACATATAATCAGGAGTGAAGTAACGTATATGAGAACAACCATCAAGGTGATGTTTGCATTAATTGGTGTTATCGTAGGAGCAAGTTTTTCAACAGGTCAAGAGGCGTTGAAATTCTTCTCTAACCATGGAATGGATAGTTACATAGGAATTTTTGTATCAAGTATTGTATTTATATTGTCAGCATTGGCAATTGCTGAGTTTGGTACGCGTTATCAAAGTGAAGATCATGAGAAATCAATGAAAGTGATTTACGGTTTTAAATTTGGTGCTTTTTTTGATTTATTATTAAGTCTAATTTATTACTGTATCGTCATTGTCGTTGTTGCTGGTGGAGGGTCGACGTTAAGAGAAAGTTTCGGTGTACCGACGTGGCTTGGAACATTATTAATAGTTATCGTTGTATTCATTTCATTACAACTGCCATTTAATAAGATTTTGACAGCACTTGGGTTCATTACTCCATTATTAACGATGATGGTCGTTGGTATTGCATTATTCCAAATTTTCGGTGGAGATATCGACTTTTCAACAGTTGACCAAACGGCTCAACCTGAAAATGCTTCATCAGGATCAGCAATATGGGATGGTATAAACTACGCAGGATTTACAATTGCAACAGCTTTCGCCTTTATGGCAACGATTGGATCCTACGAAGGTAAAGAAGGGAAATTGCAATCTATTATCGGTGTTATTCTCGGTGCAATATCGTTAATGGTACTACTTGCCATTATTAATACGTCAATATTGGCAGAGCTTGAAATGGCGAACTCAGTGGACTTACCAATGTTACAGTTAGCGAAAGATATTCACCCAACATTTGGATTGATTATTAGTGTCATAATGTTACTTGCGATTTATAACACGGCACTTGGATTAAGTTTCGCTTATACCGTTCGATTCGGAGAATTTGGAACGATGAAATACAAGTTAATTGGAGCAATTAGTCTATTAGTTGGATACGGCTTAAGCTTTATCGGATTTGTTGATCTCATCGGAATTGTTTATAAATATATCGGTATTGTCGGATTATTCTTTGGACTTTCACATATTTTCTATTTCATGTTATATCATACGTACTTAAAGAAGCGTAAAAAGGCTTAAAAAAACGTGTCTATTATTTATAATAGACACGTTTTCTTTATTTCAATGACTCTGGGAATGGTGTTAGCTCTAGTCCAAAAACAATTGGGAACCAGAATAATACGATTAATATAATCAGAACGCAGGCGATTAAATTCAGTAAGAATCCAGTTTTCGCCATGTCTTGAATCGTTAATTTATTTGTTCCAAATATAATAGCGTTCGGTGGAGTCCCAACGGGTAACATGAATGCGCAATTGGCCGCCATTGCAGCAGGTAACATTACGGCTAATGGATGAACATCAATCGCCACACTTAATGCGCCAAGTAATGGCAATATCATCGTCGCCGTTGCTGTGTTTGATGTGATTTCAGTTAAGAATAATACGAACAATGTAATCACGATAATAATAAGGACAATGTTCATACCGTTTAAGTTCTTCAATTGTTCACTTAGCCATACATCAAGGCCTGATTCACTAATTCCACTCGCAAGTGCCAAACCACCACCGAATAACAGTAGCACGCCCCATGGAATATCTTTTACAACAGACCAGTCTAATATTCTACCTGGCTTTTTTCTAGTTGGAATGATGAAGAATAAAATACTGATAAACATGGCGATTGTTCCATCTTTAACAAGTTGTAACGCTTCGAAATTTTGAAAAAAGAATCCTCGAACAATCCACAAAAATGCAGCAAGTAAGAATATACATAATACAATCGTTTCTTCTCTCGTAATTTTACCTAACTTTTGAAGCTCAGTTTTAATGACTCGAGAACCACCTGGTAACTGAGTCATGGTTGATTTGAATCTAAAGAAATGTAAATACAACCAAGTAATGATAAGTAAGGTAATACTTGCTGGCACACCAACTAGCATATATTGTGCGAATGATATTTCAATATCAAATAATTCTTTCGCTTGTCCTGCAAGTAAAATTAAAGGTGGCGTTCCAATGAGTGTACCAAGTCCACCAATGGTCCCAGCGTATCCGATTGCAAAGAGTAAAGTTTTCTCGAACTTTTTAATGTTGGACGAGTTTTTACCATCGGATAAGGTTTCAGCTTCTAGAATTAAAGCAAGCCCGATCGGAACCATAATCATTACTGCAGCAGTGTTCGATACGAACATACTCATAATCCCTGTTGCAAGCATGAAGCCAAGGATTATACGAGATGTTGTTGTACCGATAAAATTGATAATATTTAATGCGATACGTGTATGTAAATTCCAACGTTCCATTGCAATGGCGATAATAAAACCACCCATGAATAAGAAAATAATATCATTTCCGTATGAGCTAGATACTGTGCCACTATCCATTACATTCCCCATCGGAAATAGTACAAGAGGAAGCAATGAAGTCACTGGAATTGGAATTGCTTCTGTAATCCACCATGTTGCAATCCATAGGGTTGAAGCTAAGACAAAAATTGCTGGCATCTCAAGGTTTGCAGGTCGGAAAAATAATAATGTGAGTAGGAAAAGAAGAGGCCCTAATACTAATCCTATCAATTGGAATGTATTGTAGCTAGGGCCATCATTTAAGTTAGATTCAGGTTGTTTGGAGAAAAACTTGAGTAATCCTTTCGTTCTATAATGATCTGTCCATAACATATCGTGAGCTTTTTTGATTTGATGGGATGACATATTAAAACTCCTTTTGTAATCGTTTGCAAATAATTATAACAATTCAGAATGAATGTTTAAAGGTTTTTTGTAAGGTAATCAGAGTAAATCGGGAATACTCTGAATACAGACAATAAATACACCCATAACAAAAGAGGACATCATCAGATGTCCTCTCATAATCTATTTTTATTTAGCTTTTTTTTGACCTTTGAAATAGTTAATAATCATTGGTAAAACGACTGGAATTAATCTAATTAATATTCTCTTCATCTGTTAAACCTCACTTTTTGCTAGAATTAATTATTAAATACCCACAAAATAACAAATTAAACATGCATTAATGATTTAAACTTCTCATCATCAAGTAATGTTCCGACGAAGAAACTTCCGAATTCACCGTAACGTGCGCTGACTTCATCAAATCTCATTTCATAGACTAATTTTTTGAATTGTAAAATGTCATCGCTAAATAAAGTGACGCCCCATTCGTAATCATCGAATCCAACAGAACCTGTAATGAATTGCTTCACGATTCCAGCATAACTTCTGCCGATCATGCCATGTGATTTCATTAATTCACGGCGTTCAGCCATATCTAACATATACCAGTTGTCATTACCTTCACGTCGTTTATCCATTGGATAGAAGCATACATAAGGTGACCTAGGGACTTCTGGATAGAGTCTTGCTTTAATGTATGGGTTTTCGTATGGGTCTTCATCAGAATCTTTCGCTAAGTAGTTACTTAATTCAATCACTGATACGTATGAGTATGTTGGAATTAAGTAGTCACTGATTGGAAGTTTGTTTAATTTTGTTTCTAACGCATTTAATTCATCCATAGTTGGTCTAAGTAGCCATAACATTAAGTCTGCTTTTTGACCTGTAATATTGTAAAATGCGTGAGAACCTTTATTTGATTCGTGAACTTTTTCTAAGCTTGATAAGTAAGCGTTAAAATCGTTGATCATTGTTGATTGTTCATCGGCACTTAATGTACGCCACTTTTCAAAGTCAATGGCATAAAATAAATGCAAACTATACCAACCGTCTAATGTTTTTGCTGCTTCGTTCATAATATCTCTCCTTTGTAAGTGTATTCATCATTCATCATATCGTAAAAATGTATAACATTCATCCTAAAGAGATGAATTTTCGATGAAATTTCGTTATAATTCATATATCAATTATTTTATGAAAGAAGGCTAGGAGAATATTATGTCAAACTTACGTTTAATCGAAACATTAAAAGAAAAGTTAAGCGGCGAGCAAAAAACGATTGTGTTACCAGAGGGTGAAGACGAAAGAGTATTAAGTGCAGCTGTAACGCTTAAAGAAGAAGGGATTGTGACACCTGTTTTATTAGGGAATATCGACAAAGTTAAATCGTTAGCAAATGAATTATCAGTCGATGTATCGTCTATTGAAATTATTGATCCTAAAACAAGTGAATTACGTTCGGAATTAAAAGAAAGCCTATTAGAACGTCGTAAAGGAAAAGTTGACGAGGATAAAGCAGAAACATTACTGAATGATGTGAATTATTTCGGTACGATGCTTGTATATACGAAAAAAGCAGATGGATTAGTTTCTGGAGCTGTACATTCGACAGGAGATACAGTAAGACCTGCGCTTCAAATTATTAAAACAAAAGAAGGCGTATCGAAAACAAGTGGTGTGTTCTTCATGATTAAAGGTGATGAGCAATATGTCTTTGGTGATTGCGCGATTAACCCGACGTTATCCACTGAAGACTTAGCTGAAATCGCAGTTGAATCAAATAATACAGCGAAAGCATTTGGAATGACACCAAAAGTTGCGATGTTAAGCTTCTCAACGAAAGGATCGGCTGATACTGAAGAAACAGAAAAAGTACGAAATGCAGTGGAATATGCTAAAAAGTTGAACCCTGATATGATTGTTGATGGAGAATTCCAATTTGACGCGGCATTTGTTCCGTCAGTCGCTCAAAAAAAAGCACCGGATTCAGACATTCAAGGTGATGCAAATGTATTTATCTTCCCGAGTTTAGAAGCAGGAAATATCGGTTACAAAATTGCTCAACGTCTTGGTGGATATGATGCGATTGGCCCAATTTTGCAAGGGTTAAATGCACCAGTTAACGACTTATCACGTGGTTGCTCTAAAGAAGATGTTTACAACTTAACTTTATTAACAGCTGCTCAAGCATTAGACTAAGGTGAGCCATTGGACAGTTTGAATTATCCATATAGATATATTGATCACGCATACGGTCATTATCCATTAGAGTCGTTTGGGTATGATGATATGTTATGTGAGATGGTTGGCTCGAATGAGAGTGAACGTGTTATAAGAAGTTGGGTCCATCAAAATACGATTGTACTTGGTATTAAGGATGCGCGACTACCTCATTTAAAAGACGGGTTAGAATATCTAGAATCTTTAGGGTATCACTATATCGTAAGGAATTCTGGAGGACTTGGTGTCGTTTTAGATGATGGGGTGCTTAACGTGTCCTTGATTATACCTGGTGGATTTGAAGTATCCATTGATGACGGGTATGAAATGATGTATGACCTAATTCAATCGACATTGTCGAAGTACAAACTCCCTATTGATGCGAAAATAATTGAACAGAGTTATTGCCCAGGAGATTATGATTTATCAATTCACGGCAAAAAATTTGCAGGGATTTCACAACGAAGAATTAAGAATGCCATCGCTGTACAAATATATTTATGTGTATCAGGCTCAGGAAGTGATCGAGCGCGATTGATGCGAGAATTTTATCGCCGTGCAACGGATAAATCCAGTCAAGAGAATTATCCCAATATCGACCCAACGCAGATGGCTTCATTAAATGAATTGCTAGGCACTGAATTAACAGCGATGGATATGATGATGGAATTGTTAATTACAATGAAATCAAATGGCTCCAAGTTGTTAAATCAACCATTATCAAGCCATGAAATTGATCGATTCGAGTATTACTATGACCGTGTTTTAAAACGTAATGAAAAAATGATAAAGAAAGGGGTGGGCGAATGAAGAATGAGATTTTTATATGTGATGACTGTCAAGCAGTGAATGTACATTCGTTATTACCAAAGCTTAAAAAATTAGACCCAGATGCAGAATATGTCATCGGATGCCAATCTTATTGTGGTCCTGGGCGTAAGAAAACATTCGCATTCGTAAATAATAGACCACTCGCAGCGAAAACAGAAGAAGAATTGTTAGAAAAAGTAGAACATCGATTACAACAAAAGAGAGACCCAGAAGAAGAAGCAAGGTTGAAAAAAAGAAATGAAGAACGTAAACGCCGATTAGAAGAACAAGAGGCTAAATTGAAAGAACGAAGAACGAAAAGTTAATATTGATAAACGATGAGGTAAATTATTCAAGTAGAATAATTTACCTCATTTTTAATATTTAATTTACATAGGATTAATAATCAAATGGTAAAGTGAAATAGATAACAGATAAAGTAATAAATGAGGGGGCTTATCAATGATTGAACGTGTATTGATTACCGGAAGTCGCGCACCGATAGCATATGAAGTAATCCAACAACAAGTGAAATTAGGCCGAAGTGTATGGGCAACGGATTCAACATCGAAGGTGAGTGTCAAACGTTCAAAGTTTTTAAGTGGCTTTGTTAAAACGAGAGCTCCACGATTTGATATTGAAGGATACATCGATGATATTAATGCGATTTGTAGATATTACAAAATCGACGTGATTATTCCCTTAAATGAAGAATCATTTTATTTATCTGAATTTAGAGATAGGCTTGATGTAGATGTATGGGTGGAAGATTTCAATAAAGTGCTCAGTATGCATAATAAATATAATTTCTCTAAAATTTTATCCAATTTAGGGTTTAACGTCCCATGCACTAAATTTGTTCAAACAAGACTTGATTTAGAGAAATTTTTAAGTGAACAATCAGGTGATGAATTTATTATTAAGCAAGCATTCACGAGATTTGGACAATCTGTACGTAAAGTGTCGAGAGAAGAGCTTATGAATACTCAACAAATAGACTATCCATTCTTAGTGCAACAATTTATATCGGGCACTGAATGGTGTTCATACTCGATGGCGTATGAGGGAGAAGCATTATCTACTGCGTTATACTTATCTAATAGTCAAGAATCTTACAACGCATCAACGCATTTTAAGTCTGACCAAAATGTAGAATTATGCCAAATTATTAATGATCTAATTAAAGCGTTAAATTGGTCTTACCAAATCGCATTTGACGTCATTCAATCAGAAGTGGATGGAAAGTATTACTTTATTGAGTGTAATCCAAGAGCGACGAATGGTGCATTGTTTATGAGAAAAGAAGTATGGAAATTAAAACAATCGACACCACGCTATGAGACACGTCAACTTGTTTTCGTATCATTTTTTAATTTTATGAAGCAACCAAAACGTTCTTCATTTGATAAGTTGAAATATGGTAAAGACGTATTTTGGCATCCAGAAGATAAAGCGATATTCTTTGAACAATTAAAGTGTGGTGCGGGTTGGTGGTTAGAAGCCCGTACGAAAAAGCGTAAAATAAATGTTGTCACGACAGAAGATATCGAATGGAATGGAGATAAAGAGGTTATATAAAGGGGAACTTTGCATGAAGTGGTATAGTCAGTATGAACAAATTGAGTGGCAACATGTATCGAAACAGTTACATTGGATGAAACCACAGTTGAAATTATGGATGAATGAGCTTGATCAATGTATAAAAAACGTGAGTGCAGAATTACTCGTACTTCATATTGAAGATCAATTAGTACCTGTGTCAGTCAGTCAGCGGAATTACAATGATACATGGATTAATTCACTATATGGACAATTTGTCCTTGAGACGGAAGAAGAATTTCTGAAAGTGAATATGCCGAAAATAGCCCATCGATTAGGATCAGCTATGATAAAGATTGCGGGTTCAATCTTAAAGTTTTCACAGTTAAAGACGGTCACAATCTATCCAAGTTTTACGTCTACGACTTTATATGATCATTATCAATTTGTAAACATAGAAGCAATCACTGAAGCGGTGGCAGAAAAGTTTCCACAGCATATGATCATGTTTAGAACGATGACTGAACATCGTGATGGTATGTATATCGAACAGTTAGAGCAATTGGCATTCAACAAGCAAATCTCTAGGATGGTTTTCTTGTACGATCCTGATGAAAAGCATACAAAAAACGAACGCAAAGATAAAAAGAAAGACTTCAAGAAGTTGAAAAAAAGTGGTTATGCCATTTCGAATTATGTAGATCGTAAAGACTTATCTAAAATGCATCTATTATATCAAGATATATATTTAAATAAATACTCGAAATACAATCCGATGTATACGCAGTATTACTTTGAAGCATTATATGAGAATAACTTAATTGATATATGGTGCATTAAGGATCAAGATGAAATCATTGCGTTTATGGGGATTTGCAACAATGATGAAACAATCGCACCATTGTACTTCGGGTATGTTGACCATATTAAAGGATTATATTTTATGATTTCGTCTTTATTGTTTAAGTATAGTGATGAACAGAACGTGTTAATCAATAATTCGGCGGGAGCTAAAGATTATAAGAAGGCTCGTGGAGCACGTCCACATCTAGAGTATCATATGGTTAAGTACGATCACCTGAAGCTGTTACCAAAATTGAGTTGGATGATTTTTAACACATTATCGACTGCAGTCGCTACACCAATTCTTAAAAAAATTGAAGGTTAAAAAGTATTATGAGACACTACTTAAGTAGTGTCTTTTTTACAAATCATGATGTTCTGTGTAAAATTGAATTATCAACAAATAGGACGGTTTAAGCGGATGGAATTATATAAAAATAAAAAAATGCTCGAAGAAAAAGTATTCAAAGATCCAATACATCGTCATATCCATGTAAGAGACCAGGTGATATGGGATTTAATTAAGACGAAAGAATTCCAACGGTTAAGACGAATTAAGCAACTGGGCACGTTATACTTAACATTTCATACAGCAGAACATAGTCGTTTCAACCATTCGTTAGGTGTTTATGAAATTGTGCGACGTATGATTGACGAAAACTTCGAAGGCCGTGATACATGGAACTCTGACAACCGTTTAGTCGCTTTATGCGCTGCGTTATTGCATGATATTGGGCACGGTCCATTTTCTCATAGTTTCGAGAAAATTTTTAATACGAACCACGAACAATTTACGAATGATATTATTATAGGAGAGACTGAAGTGAACCGTGTATTGAGCACAGTTCATGAAAGTTTCCCTGCTGAAGTTGCATCGATTATTGATAAAACGCATAAAGATAAATTGTTGATTTCGATGATCTCAAGTCAGATCGATGCTGATCGTATGGATTATTTACAGCGTGATGCTTTTTATACAGGTGTGAGTTACGGTAGCTTCGATATGGAACGGATTTTAAGAGTGATGCGACCGACTGAAGAGGAGATAGTCATTAAAGAAAGTGGAATGCATGCAGTTGAGGACTATTTGATGAGTCGTTATCAAATGTATTGGCAAGTGTATTTCCATCCGGTGAGCCGTGGTGGAGAAGTCATCTTGAATCTTGTATTGAAGCGAGCGAAACAACTTTATCAACAAGGCTATGCATTTAACACAATACCTAAACATTTATTACCATTCTTCAATGAAAATGTATCAGTCAAAGATTATATTCGTCTTGATGAAGCAGTTATATATTATTATTTACAAGAGTGGATTGAGGAAGACGATGAGATATTAAGTGATTTAGCGAGACGCTTTGTTCATCGAGACCTATTCAAATACTTACCATTTGATGGATCGCAAATTACAATCATGGAATTAACAGAGTTATTTGAGCAAGCAGGAATTAATCCAGAGTATTATTTCTTCTCAGATTCATATTCGGACTTACCGTATGATTATGATAGACCAGGTTCTAAGTCTAATCGTAAGCCGATTCATCTATTATCAAGAAACAAAAAAATCAAAGAAATTAGTTCGCAATCGGTAATCATTAACTCAATAACGGGTAAGAAAAGACAAGATTTCAAATTGTACTATCCGAAAGAAAAGATTATGAACATTCAAGATGAATCAATCAAAACTAAAATATTAAACTTACTCAATGAACTACATTAAGGAGGATTATGATGAGTCAAGGATTTCAATTTAACATTATCAAAAACGACCCACTCGGTGGCCATAAAGGAACAAATGCTGGATCAATCAGTTTAGAAAACGTAGCACCGGTTTTCATCGATGTAGCAAATGAAGATGTATTTATTGATATGGGAGGATTACATGCTCGTGCAGAGGTAGAACAGCGTGTCAAATGGGTGGCAGATAAAGAGGCCGCGAGTGGTGGTTTAGAATATTATCTAGTCTGGGTGACGACTGAACGAGGCCCAGAAGGACCATACTATGCTGGTGTTACATGTTGTTATATGCTAGTCAATAAAGAGAAAAAACGAGGCTACAAATTGATGCATGAGCATGTCAATGCGATGGACCAGTCGATGAAACATCAAATAAACTTAGAAAATCTGCCGAAGCGTTTAAAACCATTGCTTAAGACATTTTTAATCGACCATGATGAAGAGATGTATGAACGCGCGTCTCATGAATTAAAACAAGCATTAAATTGATATTGATTAATTAGTTAAATCATTATAAAATTAAGATAGCTATATAATATTAGCTAGGACAGATAAGGTCGAGTGCACATCCGTATGCATTCGACCTTTTCGTAATTGTTTTAGTGATTAAAGAGGCGAGTGTCATGAGGGAACTTGAATTAACGCTCACATCAAAGATTGAGCAAGATGGTGAAGAAGAGATACAACAATCGAACTATTTCGCAACGATGAAATCTGGTCGAAAAAAGTTTATTCAGTATGAAGAAAGGCTTGATCAAGATACTACGGATGTCGTCCTTGTGATAGGTGATCAATCTGTCAGGATGAATCGTTCAGGACAAATGAATGTTAAACTGTTATTCGAACCAGGGCATTACTACGAAACGTTCTATCATTATACATCGTATAAAATTCCGATTAAAATTTATACGCATGATGTGTTGATAAAACAGCGAGAGAACGAGAGCGTAATAGAGATTAAGTATGACTTATATGAAAGAGATGAAATTATTTCAAATCATCACATATTATTTCAATTAAAGGAGCAATCATAATGACTTATACTGAACAACTAAAAGAGAACTTAAAATTAGTATTAAAAGAAACGATTATTTCTGAATTTAACGTGGATGAAGTGGATGATATTAAGATTGAAACACCGAAAGATCCAACACATGGAGATTATGCAACGAATATCGCAATGATATTAACAAAACAGTTAAAAGATAACCCGAGAAATATCGCATCAAAAATTGTCGAATCGATTGATCAACATAAAGCAAATATTGAGCAAATTTCAGTCGCTGGACCAGGGTTTATTAACTTCACAATGGATAAATCATTTTTACAAGATGTATTGAAGACAGTCATTTCAGAAGGTACACAATATGGTAAGAGACCACAAGATAAAGACCGCGTATTACTTGAGTTCGTGTCAGCGAACCCGACGGGAACATTACATATAGGACATGCACGTAATGCGGCAGTTGGTGACTCTCTGGCACGTATTATGAACTACGGTGGGTATGATGTAGATAAGGAATACTATATTAATGATGCAGGGAATCAAATCAATAACTTAGCTACATCAATTAACGTCAGATACTTTGAGGCATTAGGTGAGTCGAAAGAGATGCCAGAAGATGGCTACCGTGGTAAAGAAATTACAGAGCTCGGTCGTCGATTAGCGAATGAACATCCAGAATACAAAGAGATGGACGAATCTGAGCGTTTATTAATGTTTAAAGATATTGGTGTGAAATATTTAATGAATGAATTAAAAGAAGACCTTGAAAAATTCAGAGTTGAATATGATTCATGGTTTTACGAAACAAGTTTATATGAAGACAATGTGATCAACCCAACGGTTGAGAAATTAAAAGAAAACGGCTATACGTATGAAGAAGATGGTGCGTTATGGCTTAAGACGACAGAGTTTGGTGATGATAAAGATAGAGTATTGATTAAAAGTGATGGTTCGTACACTTATTTCACACCAGATATTTCATATCATAATAATAAGATGTCACGTGGTTATGATAAATTGATTGATTTACTCGGTGCAGATCATCATGGATATCAAGCACGTTTAAAAGCTAGCATGGAGACTTCAGGATACGATAAAGAAGCATTAGAGATCATCATCATGCAAGTTGTTCGATTAATTAAAGACGGTGAAGAAGTGAAAATGAGTAAACGAACTGGAAAGACATATACACTTCGCGACTTAGTCCAAGAAGTCGGTGTCGATGCAGCGAGATACTTCTTAGTCATGCGTTCAAGTGACTCTCATTTTGATTTTGATTTAGATTTAGCACTATCTAAATCAAATGATAATCCAGTATATTATGCACAGTATGCGCATGCTAGAATTTGTTCTATTTTGAAGCAATCTGAAGGGGTCAAAGAAGGCGTTGATTTATCCCTTATTACGCATGACAAAGCTATTGATTTAATGATGGCCGTTGCCAACTTCGGTGAAGTCATTGAGCTAGCTGCGGATCGTCGTGAACCTCATCGTATGACGAATTATGTACAAGAGTTAGCAAGTAAATTCCATAAATTCTATAATGCGGAGAAAGTATTATCAGATGACAAAGCATTAACAGATGCTTATATATATATGATCGAAGCGGTTCGTCAGACGTTGAGTAATGCATTAATGCTCGTAGGAATTGAAGCACCGGAGGAAATGTAAATGCGAAGGTTCCGATTATATCTAATAGGCTTATTAATTTGTTTGTTCATTGTTGGCTGTAACCCATCCAAGGAATCAACGACATCAGATGAATCCTATAGAATCATTTCGCTTATGCCGAGCAATACTGAAATACTTTATGCACTTGATTTAGGCACATCGGTTGTCGGTGTAACTGATCAAGATGACTATCCGAAAGATGTTCAATCACTCCCGCAATTTAATACGTACGAATTAAATGCTGAGGCATTATTGAAATTGAAGCCTACGCACATCGTAACGCATGAAATTGCATACCCAACCCAACAAAAAGTATTAGATCAGTTGAAAAAAGAAGGCGTTGAAATCATTACGGTGGACGATGCGACAACGATTGATGAAGTATATGACACGTTCAATCAAGTCGCTACGCCTTTTGATCGTACTGATAAATCAGAACAATTAGTAGAAGAGACAAAATCACAAGTACAAGCAGTGTTAGATGATATTCCTTCATCGGATACAATGACTAGAGTGTATTATGAAGTTTCCTTAGAGCCTGAACGATATACATCTGGTAGTGAAACATTACATCACGATATGATTGCTCAATTAAAAGCGAAAAATATATACGAAGACCTTAAAGGGTGGCAATCGATTGCGTTAGAGAGTTTGATTGAAAAAAATCCAGATATATATTTGCATGCTTCTGATATAACAGAAGAAGATTTAATGAACGATATTCAAGGAAACAAGGCTTTGAAAAAAATTAAGGCAGTACAAAATGATAAAGTCTATGTGCTAGACCCAGATATTTTAAATAGACCAACCCCAAGAATTGATGAAGCATTAAAGTTATTAAGAGATCACATATATGAAGCATCTTAATTGGCTTTTACTATTCAATGTATTCATTGTTTTATTGTATTTAACGATCCGTTTAAATACTTTTGATGGGATATCTAATGAAGAGTGGTCTATTATGACCTCGATTAGACTCCCGAAGATTTTGATGGCGATGTTACTTGGTGCGATATTATCTATGGGAGGGGTTGTCTACCAACGACTACTTAACAATGCTCTGGCAGATAGTTATACGCTCGGTGTATCATCTGGCGCGGTTCTAGGTGCAGCATGTGCACTAATCTTTTTTAGCTCTGCGATCTTTATCCCGTTGATGAGTGCAATTTTTGGTTTATTGATACTTGTCATTATATTGACATTAAGTGCATGGTTGGACAATGGGAGATTAAGTATTACAGTGATTTTATATGGCGTGTTATGTTCAATGGCTTTAAGCGGGATATTATATCTTCTCATTATCTTTAATCCAACTAAAATTCAGTCGATTGCTCTATATATGTTCGGTTCTATGAGTGGGATGAATTATAATCATGTGTTAATTAGTACTGTGCTGTGTATTGGTCTATTTATTTATGCACGATATTTTAAGTATGAGTTATCTGTTTTAGAACTCGGTGATTTAAAGTCGAGAACGATTATCAGCCATGTCAAATTACATAAGTTAATGGCATTGCTAGTTTTCACCATTCCAACTGCACTTTTAATCGGATATACAGGTATCATCGGGTGGATCGGTATAATAGTTCCTCAAATGATTCAACGGAAGAAATCATATACAATGTATAATCATTTATATAGTTCAGCTATATGGGGTGCTACGCTATTAATGTGTTGTGAGTTAGTTAGTGCATTTATGTTTTATCCTATACAAATACCTGTCGGGATAACTGTTATGTTATTTTCATTACCTTTATTATTTATCATGATGGTTAACAAAAGTTAATCTTTTAAAATACAAACTGTTGTGTTATTTCATTAAATAGTATTAATATTGTTTAGAATCATATACAATAATATACAAGTAAAATATGTCAAAAAGGATATAGTGTATGAGAAAATATATGTTCATATTATTGATATTTATAATGGTCTGTACGGCATGTAGCCGAGAACAATCATCAATGAATAACGATAAAGGAAAAAAGGTTATTAAAACTGAAAATAATCATCACCAATCAGCCATTGATACGTTAAATCAAATAGATTACAAAAAGTTAAAAAGTTTTGATCAGAAAAAAAATGAAATAAAATTGAACCCATCAGACAATAATATTCTTGTTCAGTTAGTTCATACTGAAGAAGCGATGGATAATGTATATTTAATTGCTAAGCAACATGAAAAAATTATATTTGCAAAAAAATTAGGTGCGATTACGAAGTTTGATCGTGAATATGATATTATGCCTTATTGGTTAGAAGAACCAACTGATTTCACAAAGGATCAATTAGATGATATTGTTGTCCATCGACATTACGGGTCGAGTTTATTTTTTAGGCAGAATAAGAATAACTTTACAAATGTTCATGTCATGCCGATTGTATTAGATGCAAAAATTCAAAAGGAATCATTGATTTTGGAAGATCGATTGACAGGTTTATCAGATGACTTGAAGTTATCTTATTATCTAATTGACCAATTTAAAGTAAATTCAATTTTAAAGCATAAATCAACGAAAGATCAAGAAACATTCAAATTACATATGCCAGATTTAATTCAACGCAATAGTGTAAAAACATTGAAGGACAAAACATACATTGTCGATGAAAAAATTTTCACTGCTAAAGGCACAGACTATATTATTTCACAATTATTAGAGTATAATAAGATTTCAAAACACTTAGAGCTTGTCGGCCTATCATTAGATCCATACAAAGAGAACGAAAAGAAGTTCAAAGTGAGTCGAGAATTATTTGACCGTGAAAAGACTGCAAATATTTTTGGTGACGATGGAAAGGTCAAAAAGTTTTATGGAGTTTGGTCAACGAGTGAAAATAAAGATGAACAAAATTCTGAGTTATTATTAATTACAGAAGATACAATCTCTAATGGATTGAATATGGCTGTTCATCGTATTGAAGGTGAAATTCAAGACGTAGATTACGGTGAACATACTTTAAATGTTGAAGCTTTATTTACGCCTGCAAGTGACTTACAAGGTGGAACACCTTATTCAAGTACATTTAAATTGAATATATATAAAATTAATGGGAAACCTGTTCTAGTGGATAGTCGAGGATTAACTTATTTTAAGCTAATGGATTCGGTGAAAGAGTTTAAAAGTTTAGAAATGAATGAGAAATAGGAGTGATATGATGTCTAACAATGTATGGGGATTGTTTCCGATTTATTTATTTTTTGCTCATTATTTAGCACAACAGTCGGAAGGTATGGAATGGTTATATATCGTTGTACTACTCCTTTTTGTATTGCAGTTCGTATTATCAACGATTGACTATATTAAGTTCGGCCGTGAAGAATTGGCTGCTGACGTTCGAAAATCACTTGAGTATAAGTTGGTTGGTCTTAACGTTTTGGCAATATTGCTTATTGTCATTGATACCCTATTTCTAACCCCTCCAACACTACTAATTGGTGGAATAGAAGTGATTATTTCAGTAATATGTATATTAATTTTAAGATCAAGTAATATATATCCAATGATACGTAAAAACAAAAGAGCATATTTAGAAAATGAATCTTAAAATTTAATACGGAAGTCCTATATATACAAAGAAAGCTCATTGTTACACTACAACATGAAGAAAATGTATAAAAAGGAAGTGTATTATGAATATTTTAATTTTAACTGGGAGTGCATTTGGACATTCTCACACAGAAGCTGTAGCGGATAAAATCAACGAATTAATCGAAAAGCCTGAACATACTGTTGACCATTTAATGTTAAGAACTTTAGATATGCCATTATTTGGTCAAGGAAAAACAGATGACGTTGAATTATTAAAGCGTAAAGCAGAAGATGCAGATGCCATTATTATTGGTACACCAAACTATCACACGTCTTATTCGGGAATTCTAAAAAATGCGTTAGATCATTTAAGTTTTGATGAATTTAGTATGAAGCCTGTTGCTCTATTCTGTAATAGTGGCGGGATGAGAAGTACAGACCCTTTAACTCAACTACGTATGGTTATTCGTGGAGTGCATGGAATGGTGATTCCGAATCAAATTTCAACGACAGATAATGATTTTATGAAAAATGAAGTCGGTTATTATGAAATCAACGATGACGAACTGATTGAGAGAATTAGCAATATGGTTGATATGTTAATAGATCAAGCTTATAAATGTATTAACTAAATTAATTTGATTGAAAATGATTATGTAGTTAAGGTTTAGGGTAAAATATGTAGTTTATAAAATAAAGTAGAAATTCCTAGCGTTTTGTATTATAATCAATTTAGAGAATTTTCTCATCTTTTAAGCTAGGGGGTTTCGTTACAGTGGAGCATCAATCGAACAGTTTTCAATATGACTATGATGTGAGTGACAAGCCAAGTGAACAAATTATTCAAGATTTAAATTTATCAGAAAATGAAGCGGAATTAATTGATGAAGCTATTGATATGATGAAACAATCGAATTGTCAAATGAATGCAGCAGAACTTTTTGATGCTATTGAATTTATTCAGTCATTAAAGCAACCAACAAAGCAATTTCAACATAGACAGCAAGAACAATAAAAAGACAACCAAAGGTTGTCTTTTTTTGATGTTCAAATCCCTTTTTTTGTGAAAACTTTGATATGATGTAGGTATATTCATAACAAGGGGGATACAAATGTTCGCATTACATAAGGATTAATTGCAACAAGCGAAAGGACAACATGGTAAAGTCATTTTATTTAGTATGGTGATGTTCATTGTCGCCATGGTATTAACCTTTATGATATCAATGATAACGATGTTGATATTTGGAGGCGTTGTGTCTGCTGTTTTTGCAGGAGGGGAACCGACACCAGGTAAAATCTTTCTGGCGATTGTATTATATATTATTTTATTATTTGTATTAGGGATTATTTCAATCTTAATTATTACACCGCTATTCACCGGACTTTATCATTGGATGATCAAAGCCGGACGCGGGGAACAGATTACTTTTAAAGATGGATTCATCGCATTTAAAGATAAAGATCATTTCATCAAATTAATTAAATTAGGATTATTTAACTTTGCATGGAGTAACATTTTAATTATGGCACTCGTTGCATTATTTTTCTTAATTGCAATGATTTTCATTGCTTTAGGTGCTACACTACTACCATCTAGTAATGATGTTGGAGCTGGAATATTTCTCTTCATTCTGTTTTATATCATTGCATATATTTTATACATTATTGTCATCTGCCTAGTATCTTTAGTAGTCTTTATGACGCAAGCAATATATTTAGAAAATTATAATATGCCGACGATTGAGAAGGTGAAGACGGCGTTCAAAACAACTTTTAAAGGGAAGGTCGGTATTTGGAGTTTACTCATCAAAAATATTCTATTCATTATCGCATACTCAATTGTAACGGTAATATTGTATGTAGTGATGATATTCTTATTCGCTCAAGAAAATGCATTTACATCATTGTTAGCTTTTATCATATTGATTTTACTTTTCTTAATGTTCTGCCTGTTTAGTTATTTTATTATGGGAAGTTTAGTGTCGTTCTATCATCATAATAAGCAGAATCAACCAATCTCACGTCATTCAAACAACGAACATCAAGACGCTGAAAAAATATATAAAGATGATTATCACTCAATCGATCGATTTGATGGATAATTAATATAAGAATCCTCCAACACATTGTGTTGGAGGATTTTGTAAATTTAATGTAAATTACTTCATTTAATTCCTATTTACATGGTAAAGAAATAATCTAGCTAAGAAGTATTTATTGAAGTAAATGATAATAAGAGTGATAGTTATGATGTTGCTTATAATTCTTTCAATAATAAAAATGGAGAAACATCAGCAATAGAAATTGGTCGAAGACATCACACAGAAAAAGCTCTTATAATACACAACTATGCATTGAAGCAAATGGAAAATGATAATAATGATATAGAATTATATTATCATTATGGACAAGATCATTTACTTGAGATGGCACCAGAAGAGAAGACAACAAAAGTAGATGGAACTTCTGAAGAGGTTACAAAAGAAGATCCTGATGTAGATGAGCATGTAAAGTTAAATCCTGAAGACTTTGAGAAAAATGGTGTATCAAATGGTTCTGTAACGATTGCTGGTATCTTAGCGATGATTGGTTTAGCATTAACATTCTTCCGTAGAAAACAACAATAATTATATAATTAATTAGAGATGGAGCAATGCTCCATCTTTTTTATTAAAATAAATATAAAGATAGTTGGTAGATTGGGATAGAATAAGAAGATCTAGCAACTAAAAAGCGATTATAGTTGGTAGATTGAGATAGAATAAGATAATCTAGCCACTAAAAAGCGATTATAGTTGGTAGATTGAGATAGAATAAGATGATCTACCAACTAAAAAGCGATTATAGTTGGTAGATTGAGATAGAATAAGATGATCTACCAACTAAAAAGTGATTATAGTTGGTAGATTGAAGAGATGACATGAAAACTACAAACTAACACCCAGCAGTTTGTAACTGCTGGGTGTGTTTAATTAAAGAGGCTGGATGTCTTCTTTTTGTTTCCATTGAATATATCCATAAATACTGTTAATTAAGAAAGCAACCCACATCACAATCATTGCAACGCTTCCAAAGTTTACCGCTTCCATTTGAATGCTTTGGACTAAGTTTGTGACCCATAAGACGATTGTAATGATATTGACGACGATCCAGAAGAACCATTGTTCACTGAATCTTAATGTCATTAATGTTTGAGCGACAAGACTTAGTGATGTGCTTGCCCCATCAATCCATGGTTGCTCTGAATAAAATGCGCCTGACAATTGACTTAATAAGAACACGAGTGCTGCGTAAACGACGATAGTAACGACGATGACAATGCCCCATTGGTTCATTGAAAGCCCTCTTGAATCTACTTCTTCAGTTTTCTCTGATTGATCAAGATGGCGGTTTTTGAGCCATACATATAATCCGATGAATTGGAATACCCCAAAGATGACTTGCATTCCAACTTCTCCCATAAAGTGTGCTTTGAAACTTAAGTAACCGTAAGTTGAAACTTGAATTAATCCATAAAAGAATGTGGATAGACGGCCTTTGGCGGCCATGAACACACAGAGTACACCTGATATCGCTGCGATTAAATTCAGCCATCCATCTACGCCGATTGATTTTTCTTCTCCAATAAATAAAGGTAAGAAGAATATAATAATTTGAGCCAAAATAAACAAAGTAAAGAACGTTTTTTCGTATTTTGTAAACCCTTTAAAATCATTAATTATGTTCATTGATTTTCTCCTTGAATTTAATTGTCTTTACCATCTGCAAGCACTTCATCGACTAATTCATGTGCTTTCGTATACATTTCGTAGAAATCCCCACCGCTATCTAGTACTTTTGTAACATTTTCTAAGCCATGTGCCTTAATCTCATCTAAGAACATTTGATGCATATCTTGTCGCTGTTGTTCGTCACTCAACCTCATATCACGGAAGCCATCATCGACATACTCAGTCACTGGTGGTAAAACGATAATCAATGCCCATGTTTGTAATGAAATATAATAATCGAAGACAGGTTCAATTTTTTTATATTCCTCTTCTTTCGCATAAAGCTTCGTATATAATTTCGTTGTCATCACATCTGTATCTGCAAAGAATACTTTACGTGTTCCTGGTGAATGAATATGCTCTCGATTTAATTCAAATTGTCCGATACCAATTGCATGTAAATCCTTAATATCAAGTTCATCATCTGGCACTTGTCTAGTTGTTTGGTATTCACGTGAATATTCTAAAGAGTAACTCGTAGAATAACGACGTGCTAAGTCTCTAACGAGTGTAGTTTTACCAGTGCTAGCTGTTCCGATAATTAAAACGTTTTTCACAAAGAATCGACGGAAAGGACGCATAACGTAATCCCAGTTTAATAATGGATTTTCACGGATATCAGTCCCACTAATTCCAAGTATTTTACGATCAACCATTGTTATAGTTGTCGTGCGGTTTGTCCAAGTTGCGTTGAAATGTTGTTGTAAAGGTTCAATATATTCTTCTTCACCAACGTAGTAAGATAAGCTCTGTACTTCATAATCCCAAGACTTTTCTTCAATTCCTTGTTCAATCGCTTCGGTTAGCATTTTCAACCAAGGCTCCCAACCATCAGGATACTTAGGAATGTCAGTTTCATCTAATTTCATCACAGTGACATGATCATCATTTGCTAACAATTCACGCATTGCTTTAACACGATTATCAAGATGAAGACCAGCCTGATCACCACGATCTCCATCGTAGCCACTAACAATAACGAATGCGTGTTTATTTTCACGCTTAGCGCGTATAATCTGTTCGAAATGTCCAACATGACACGGCGCAAAGGTTCCAAAAAATATACCTAAATCTCTCATAATAAACTCCTTTGTATATCGACTTTAATTCTAGTTATAGTATATCAAATATTATTATACCAAATATCATTTTGAAAGCGATTTCAAAATTTAAGATATTTACAAGATGTTTACTGTAAATTAATAATAAATTTTAAAAAATTAGCCCATAAAAGAAGGGAATTAAATAATGGTTAGTATATAATGAAAGCAAAATAAAACTAAATTTGAAAAGGGGAATCATGATGAACAAAGTGTCAAAAGTATTCATGTATCGTACCCCTCACGATCTATGCCATTAAAACAGGTCGTTCTGAACTTAAATAATTTAATTATACTTAAAACACGCTCTTCAGAGCGTGTTTTTGGTTTATTATAAGCTAGTTATAGGGTATAGAGTAATAGAATCTATTATAATGAATATACAGACTAATATAGGAGTGATTCGATGTATAACAATACAAAGCACTACATTAATGGTGAATGGCTTGATGGGATATCACAAGAGACGGTAGATGTCATTAATCCGGCAACTGAAGAGGTATTCGGTCAAGTTGGACGAGGGACTAAAGAAGATGTGGATCGTGCGGTCGAAGCGGCGAAAGAGGCGTTTATAGAGTATCGTACGTGGTCAGTTGATGATCGCGTCGAGCTTTTAGACCGTATTATTGATGGCTACGAAGCTCGTAAAGAAGATATTATTGAGACGATTCGTTTAGAATTAGGTTCACCGGTGACGAAAGCTGAAGAGGTTCATTGGCAAGCCGGAATGAACCATTTCGTAGCGGCTCGTGATGCTTTAAAGTCTTTCCAATTTGATGAGCGCCGTGGGAATCATCTAGTGACGAAAGAACCGATTGGTGTCGTTGGGTTAATTACACCGTGGAACTTCCCGACGAACCAAACTTCTTTAAAGATTGGTGCAGCGCTTGCTGCGGGGTGTACGATGGTATTGAAACCAGCATTGAACACACCCATGGCGGCAATAATTTTGGCTGAAATCATTGATGCGGCGGGTGCGCCTAAAGGTGTATTCAACCTAGTCAATGGTAAAGGAAGCGAAGTTGGTGATGCGATCAGTACACATAAAGATGTTACGATGGTGAGCTTCACAGGAAGTGGTGTCACTGGTTCTAAAATTATGGAAAACTGTGCGAAAGACTTCAAGAAAGTATCGCTTGAACTTGGAGGTAAATCAGCCTATGTCATTTTGGAAGATGCAGACTTGAAAGCTTCAGCTCAAAGAGCTGTAAGAAATGTAATGAATAATAGTGGACAAGTGTGTTCGGCTGGTACAAGAACACTTGTCCCATCATCAGTATATGACGCATTCGTCGAAGAAGTATTGACAGAAATTGACTCTGTTGTCGTTGGAGATACAAAAGATGAATCTGTAGAAATGGGGCCACTTGTGTCACTTGATCAATACGAGACCGTGCAACAGTATATCCAAAAAGGCATCGATGAAGGTGCTGAATTAATCGCCGGTGGATTAGGTAAACCTGAAGGTCTAGAGAAGGGCTACTATGCTAAGCCAACAGTATTTTCCAAAGTGGATAACCAAATGGCGATTGCTCAAGAGGAAATATTCGGTCCTGTCATGAGCTTGATTGCATATGATGATGTTGAAGAAGCGATTGAAATCGCGAATGATTCAGTCTATGGATTGGCCGGTTATGTTGAAGGGAGTGATTTAGAACAAAAACGTTATGTCGCACGTTCAATTCGAACGGGTGTTGTGATGATTGATGGTGTACCAAGAGATCCTATGTTACCATTCGGTGGATATAAACAATCAGGTATCGGTCGTGAATGGGGAGATTATGGTATTGAAGAATATTTAGAAGTGAAGAGTATCACAGCATATTATGATGGAGAGTAGGATAATTGTATGAAGTTTATAGATCATAAAGGCATTAATGATGCCCAAATCAATTTGGCGATGGAAGAGTATGTGTTACACAACGTACCATTAGATGAGGATGACTATTTTTTATTTTATGTGAACTCACCATCGATAATTATTGGTAAGAACCAAAATACGATAGAAGAAGTCAATCAAAGTTATGTCGATCAACATAATATTACCGTTGTGCGACGAATATCAGGTGGTGGTGCTGTATACCATGATTTAGATAATCTCAATTATAGCTTTATCACAAAAGATGATGGGAATAGCTTTCATAATTTCAAGAAGTTTACTCAACCAATCGTCGATGTATTAAATGACTTAGGTGTTCCAGCTGAACTGAGTGGACGTAATGATATTGTTGTGAATGGACGAAAAGTCAGCGGTAATGCGATGGTCAGTGTAAAAGGTAGAATGTTTTGTCATGGTACATTGATGCTTGACTCAGCGATTGAAGAAGTTGTTAATGCTTTGCAGGTAAAAGATATTAAAATTAAGAGTAAAGGGATTAAGTCCATTCGTTCTCGTGTTGCGAATATTAATGAATTTTTAGATGAGCCACTAACAATAGAATCTCTAAAAGAGAAAATATTATCTTATATTTTTGGTGGTTTAGATCAAGTGAAAGAATATGAACTATCCGATAAAGATTGGGCGAATATTCGTGAATTAAGTGAAGAAAAGTATAAAACATGGTCATGGAATTATGGTAAAAGCCCTAAATATAATTGGTCGAAAGATAACAAATTCGAAGGTGGTTACTTAGACGTAAGATTAGATGTGAAGAAAGGCTTCATTGAACAAGCAGCAATCTTTGGTGATTTCTTCGGTATTGGGGAAGTTAGTGAATTAGAATCACACCTTGTCGGTGTCAAGCATGACCGACAAGCATTAGAAGAATCACTCAAAAAGATTGATACGAGTTATTATCTCGGAAGAGTAACCCAGGAAGAATTATTAACTTTACTTGTTTAAATATCAAACTTGCGCGCAGATTAAATTTGCGCGCAAGTTTGATTTCAAAAAGCTCATAATCAGAGTATACGTGCGCGCAGATTAAATTTACGCGCACGTATGACAAACAAAAGAGTGAACATCATCCAATTGATGTTCACTCTTTTGATTTTATTGATGATAATGCACGTGTTGCTTCATCACCACTGCGTGCACCGTGACACATGACTCGACCATTTGGGAATAAAGTGATCCAAATATCACCAACTTGATGACGTTCAATGGATTGGATCATCTTCGTATGACTCAGTTCGAAAATATTATCACCACAACGCTTAATGATGTGGTCTGTAGATTGTTCCATATAACTAAAGTTACCATCATGACAACTTACACAATCTTCTCTCCGGTTAGGTATGGGCAATTTCGTCAAATTTAACCGGTCGATGTAATACATATTATCAGAGTGATCATTGTCAATAATCAATTGTACACCAATGCTTACGACAAATTGAACGGTGGGTGGTATGATGCCAACAGTGCTACATGTGTCTTCTGTATTTGGCACATAGTCAAATAAGCAGTGTAAGCACCGGTCATTATTAAAGAATGGGATGACCGTACCTTTACGACCAATACAAGCACTATAAAGCCACGGGATTTGATACTTTAATGATAATTGATTGATGACAAATCTTGTATGAAAATTATCTGTCCCATCGATGATTAAATCAATTGGATGTGCCTGTAAGATATCATTCAAAGAATCTACCGTCACATGTTCTGGATAACAGGTGATTTGTGTATCTGGAGCGATACTTAGCAATCTATCCCTCGCAGCAAACACCTTCAACTGGTGAATATCACCATGGGTATAGAGTGTTTGTCTGCCGAGGTTTGATGATTCAACGATATCTTGATCGACAATAATAAAATTTTTTACGCCGAGTCGAATCAGTTGATCAGCATAAGCACACCCTAATGCTCCCATACCTATAAGGCATATATTCATTCGAGTTAATTCATCAACCCGAGATTCTCCAAGCAACGTTTTAGCACGACTGAGCATTATAAAAACTCTAATCCTTCTGATGGGCTTGATGCATTTGCAGTCATGCGTTTTGGAATTCTACCCGCTAAATGTGCCAATCTACCTGATTGAACTGCAAGTTTAAATGCTTCAGCCATTCTGACGGGATCATCACTATGTGCAACAGCACTATTCAACAATACTGCATCTGCTCCCAGTTCCATAGCGTAAGCAGCGTCACTTGGTGTTCCGAGTCCTGCATCAACGATAACTGGAATGTTAGATTGATCTATAATAAATTTCAGATTGACTGGATTTAGTATCCCAAGTCCTGAGCCGATTGGACTTGCTGCAGGCATAATCGCATGAACGCCAAGAGCTTCTAATCGTTTGGCAAGGACGACATCATCAGAAACATAAGGACAGACAATGTAACCTTCGTCTAACAATACTTTACACGCTTCAATTGTTTCAATTGGATCTGGTAATAATGTTTTATCACATCCGATGACTTCAACTTTAATCATGTCACATTGATTACTTGCATTTGCAAGACGTGCAATCTTGACCGCTTCATCAGCAGTTTTCGCTCCGGCTGTATTTGGGAATAGTGTATATTTTGATAAATCTAATTGCTGCAATAAGTTTGGTTGAGATTGATCATATATATCCATTCTTCTAACAGCAAATGTGAGTACATCAGTTTCAGATGCTTCGACACTCTTTAATTGAGTCTCATAATCACTATATTTTCCTGTACCTAAAAATAACCTTGAATTAAATGTTTTCGTCCCGATAGTTAACATATTATCCGCCTCCTACAAATTCTAAAAGTTCTAACGTATCCCCATCATGTACAACGACATCATCAAATTGATTGCGATTTACAATGTCATCATTTAACTGAGCAATGACACGTGATGTTTCCAAATTTAATTGATCTAAAACATTTGAAATCGATAAACTTTCTTCGAAATGCATTGCATCTCCATTAATTGTAATATTCATGATATTCCCTCCAAATCTTTCAATATAATTTCACTTAAAGTTTTGCCAGTATATGGTGCGAGCAAAATGCCATTTCGATAATGACCAATCGCACACGTCATATGATCAACACCAGGTATTAAGTTATAAAAAGGATCGTCGCCATGACGTTTTGAACGATGACCTGATTGATATTCGATAATAGAATATCCTTCGAGCATTGGATAATGAGCAACAGCTTGGTCAAGTAGTGTTTGAACACGCTGTGAATTGAATGTTGTATCATCTAAAACACTTGTTGCACCAATTAAGTAGGTTTCATTCCCTTTAGGGACGACATAAGTACCATCTTGATGGAATAATGTTTTATCCAGGTTCAATGTTGGATGACTGATTAATACACTCTCACCAAAAACTGTATCATATTGATCCATGGCATAATTTTTTAATAGGGTCTTTCCGTAACTTCCAACTGTGAGCGTTATATGGTCAACATCATATGATGCATCTTCGGTATATACTGTTAACTGGTCAATCTGTTCAACCTTTGTATGTTCTTTTAAAGTTACACCATTGAGCTCAATCGCTTTGACAAGTGCATCCGTTAATTGATGGACATTGACTGCGCCATCTTTTGGGATATGGATAGCACGCATCGCATTCGGTGCTTCCAAACAGTCAGTTATTTTAACCGTAATGTCAGATTGTTTTAGAAAGTTATACTGTTCTAGTAACAGATTTTCTTCATGAGTCGTTGAAGCAATTTTAGTGAGACCGTTATGGTGAATATCAATGGTTAAACCTGTTTGTGCTGACAATTCTTCAACCCATGCTGGATACATTTCACGTGATTGGATAGCCGCTTTGAAGTATGATGTATCTTCAGTGAACTCATTTTGTGCACCGAGCATGCCACCAGATGCTCTCGTCGCACCATGCCCAGCTGATGATTGATCAAATATTATAATATCCTCACCATTTATTCGTTTAGTCAGCTCGTAAGCAGTCGCTAACCCAAGGATTCCAGCACCAATGATGGCAACTTTATAATTGTGTGTATCGTTCATAGAGTAATTCCACCTCCTTTAGCGTTGCATTAAAGATAAAGGATTTCACTGCAATATGATGAGAAATACCTTTTAACTGTTTAATCGTATTTAAATTAACTCCACCGAGTGAAACGACGTCAAGGGGAGACTGATCCATAATGTCTTTTAGTCCATTGATCCCTTTAGGCGTTACATCTGGTTTCGATGACGTTATGAAAATTGGGCTATATAATACAAACTGGCATCCTGCTTTATGCGCACGATGAATTCCATTGATATCGTGGATTGATTGACTCAATATAAAATCTCTAGTGAGTGACGCATCAATCGGTCGATCCTTTAAATGTAATCTGTCGACATTCAGTGCCTGTGCAGCATCACGATTAGAATGAATAATCAGTTTATCTTTTGGGAATGATGATAATGATTGAATCAACGCATTAGTGAATTGTTCACGAATAATAAAGAAATCCACCATATCAATGACATCATTCATTCTCTTTAGTTCATGTGTAGGTAACCCGTTACCTTCCGTTATGACAATAAACATATCATCATCCTTATAAATTACTTATATGACCTGAAACGTGGTTATTTGAAAATAATAAACTAAAAATCAAAAAGAAAAAGGTATTGAACCAAAAAGAAAAATATATTTAACTAAAATAAAAAACCATCCACTAACGTGTTAGTCAGTGAATGGATTAAATCGATTTTCAGTGACTTTCCTACGCCAGTATAAACTGTATCAGGTTCTAAGAGTTCTAACCATTATGTTAATCTCAGCTCATGATATGAGCACCTCTAGTCATTTGTTCTTGTAATGATAGTATAAAGGAAAAAAGTATATTTGTTAACTCATTAAATTGGTTAATTGTGTGTCTATATATTTTTAATTTAATTATTTAATCATTCATCCACCCATCGATTCATATAATTTTATGTACTTGTAATTTACTCATATAACTTAAGGTTTGAATAAGCATTATATTAAGAAACATTAAAAAAATGAGATATAATGAAATGAAGAGGTGACTGCAATGGAATTTAAAATAACAGATAGAGCATTACAATGGTTTAAAGATGAAGTTCAAGTTGAAAGTGGACAGACGGTAAGGTTCTACCCTCAAATATATGGAGATAGTCCCGTGCAAGAAGGGATGAGCTTAGCGTTTGGATTTGAAGATGCTGTCGACATTGAAGTGTCTGTAGAACATAACGGTGTAACTTATTTTATCGAAGAGAGTGATATGTGGTTTTTTAAAGGGCATGACTTACATGTTGATTACGATGAAGCGGAAGATATGTTAACGTTTGAATATAAGTAATTTATAGGACATAAAAAATAGAAACTAGTAATTTAAATTATTATATAACATTAAAAGTCGTCTTAACCTGTTTAAGACGACTTTTTCTTCTTTCCAATTATCAATTCACTATAAGGTAGTTTTTCTATTAATGAATACAATAGCAATGTTGATATAATAGTCATACTACACAAAGTGGTAACATATAGTATAGGCCACTCTATTAGCGGGTTCAATATTTCTTGAATAAAGTATAACAAGATGAAATGGCTTAAATAAATATAATATGATCGATTACTAATATAATTGAAACAGTGATTTATTATGTTATATTGACCTGATGAAGTACGATGGCTGAACATTCTCAAACTGAATATGAGTAACATAAATATTAACACCGTAAAGATAATATTATCATACCGATATGATGTCACAATTGTAATACCTTCAATGTAGAAATTGTGGGTGATCCATAACATTGCAATTAGGAGTAATAAAATAATACAAATTAAGTATTGTTGAATGAACATCATGAAATACTCATAATGTTGTCCAATGTAATATGCACAGACAAAGTAAAATAACCACCACAATAGCATTGTTTTCGACTCGAACGGGTAAATTGCTTTCCAAAAATTATAATATTGATCAATGTGAAAAAATAAAATTGAATGTGTCATTGAGATAATAAATGTACTAATGATAGGAATATACATAGGGATTTTACGTAACCACTGATGACAAAAATAGTGGATTATATAATATTTAAATATGACAATGACAAACCAACCGTGCCATTTTCCTTCAATGATCTTCGTCCATAACGAATCGAATAAATCGTCATGATACCCAATCGCAATAAATCGTATACTATCGATTATTCCAAATATAATATAAGGGATTAATATATATTGAATTCGTTTCTTAAAAAAATTTTTAGGCAAATGGTTTTGATACGCATGAGACAAAATGACTTCAGATAACATAATAAATGAAGGAGTTGCGAACAATAGAAATAGTTGAAGGAATTGAATGAGTACTTTCAACGATTCATCTGATTTAAGGGCTAAAGAAGTCATCGAATGGATGAGGACAATCGTAATACATAGAATTGCTCTCAATAAGTTCAATTCATTAATCTCGCGCTTCATCATATGCTCATTATTACGTATTTAATGTATGCATCATTTGTTCGCGCTTTTTAAAATCTACATCTTGATAATACATATCTTTAACAAGTATATTTGGTCCAACGCATTTAACAGCTGGACAATGACAGTTCAATGCACGTGCTTTATCAGATTTAATCCAATCATTGAACGTATCATTCAACGATTGATTGTATATCGTATTTAACGTACCTTCGTGATCTCCGAAGTCGGTAATAATGACTTCTCCCGTGAATACGTTAATATTTAATCGATTTCGACCATCGGGGTCATTTCTAACGGTGACATTAGGTGCTGTTCTTAATCGTTCTAATAATCGTTTAGAAGATTCATCTTGGTTACACGGTAGAATTGGTAACGTTCCAAACAGCATCCATATATCTTCATCACGGATGTCTAAGATTTTGTGCATTGCTGCAATCGATTGTTCGATATTAATACCGGTCAATGCACTTGCGAAATCCACAGGATACATTGGATGTATTTCATGACGACTACAGAGCATATCTTTAACGACTTCTTGATGAATATGTTCAAGATGAGGGATTGTTGATTGATTGAGCATCGTCTCGGCAGAGATGAACATGCCTTGTTCACTTAACGCACGGGAATTTTCAATCATCGTATAGAACAGCCTCGCTTTTGCGTCTTCTTTAGGTTGTCTGCCCATTCGTTCAAAGCCAACAGTTGTAAATTCTTCGAGCGTTCCCCAATTATGGCTAATATGCATACAATCTATATATTCACCGATCGCTTCATACCGGTTTAACGGGACTGTTAAATTTGAGTTCATTTGTGTATAAATATTGCGCTCTTCACAATATTTAAGAATCGGTGTCACGACTTCTTTAATAGACTTCTTACTAAACATCGGCTCACCACCCGTGATGGATAGCGTATTTAAATGTTCAACACGGTCTAAAGCAGCAAACAAATCAGATAAATTAATTGTCTCAGGATCAATAGGAGTCAACGTATGACCCACAGCACAGTGTGCACATCTCATATTACACATATGTGTAGTTGTAATCTCAATATTTGTTAATGTATGTTGACCGAATTGGTCAATGTTGTTGTAACATTCCCAAGGGTCATTATGTATAGATAAAGGTTCTTTCATTTTGTAACGCCTCCAAACAATGACACTAGTATAACATGAAAAAAGAGTAGGTGATTGGTCACCTACTCAAAAAATTTAATCATGATTTACCACTCTATATTCTTTCTAATGACTCTTCTAATTGCTCATTTGTAAGGCCGTGTTTTTTCTCTGATTCAGCTACACATACTGCACATGCAGCATCACCAGTAATATTGACAGCTGTTCTTAACATACCAAGGATACGGTCAATTCCTAAGATAAGTGCTATTCCTTCAACAGGTAAAGTAACTTGTGTCAGAATCATTGCTAACATAATCAATCCAACACCTGGAACACCTGCTGTTCCGATACTTGCTAAGACTGCTGTTAATATAATCATCAGTAAAGCAGTAATACTTAAGTCTACATCATACACTTGTGCGATGAAAATCGTTGCGACCCCTTGCATGATGGCTGTACCGTCCATATTGATCGTAGCGCCAAGGGGTTGAACGAACCCACTAATGGCTCTCGGCACACCGAGTTTCTCTTGTGCGACTTTCATAGAGATTGGTAACGTACCACTACTTGTAGAAGTAGAGAATGCAACCGTTTGTGCCTCGAAAATTTCTTTAAAGAATGTAATTGGGTTCATCTTACCGACGAATTTCACCAGAGAACCATATACTAAATACATTTGAATTACTAATGCAAAGATAACACAGAACATATATAATGCCATTGCTTTGACACCGTTAATTCCCATTTCACCAGCTGCTGTCGCAAGTAAACCAAATGCACCGTAAGGCGCAAATTTCATCACGATATTCACAAGGTACATCATTATTTCATTTCCTTGTTCCACAACTTCTTTTACGACGTGTGCTTTCTTTCCTAGCATTGCGATGGCGAAACCGACAAATACACTAAATGTAATGATTTGAAGCATATTCCCTTCAACCATTGACTGTATAGGGTTTGTAGGAATAATATTTGTAAACGTCTCTACAACGCTTGGTGCTTCCTCTGCTTCGTACCCCTCCGATGAAGGTGTAATACCTGCATCCCCAGGTTTAAATACGAACGATGTTGTCATCGCGATGATGATTGCAAGTGTCGTTGTCAAAAGGAAGAAGAGAATTGTTTTAATTCCAATTCGACCAAGCTTTTTTGGATCTCCTAGTGCAGCAACACCTAATGTAATAGAGAAGAATACAATCGGTACAACAAGCATTTTGATTAGATTTAAGAAAATGGTACCCAGGGGACCGAATAAATATGTGTTCAATGGTTCAAATAAGTCTGGCGCGAATAAATTAAGACCTAAACCGACAATAAGACCTAATATTAAACCGATAAATATTTTCGTTGTAAGTTTCATCTTATGTAACCCCTTTCATCAATGTTCAAAATAATATGGATAAATAATTCCGATTTTATCCATATTCATATTATAATAGTCTAAATTCAATAAATCAACTTTTAATTGAATTTTCAAATAATTATAATTGTTATATTTTATTTTACATTGTAAGTTGTTTTCGATAAAATTAATGCATTCACCTATGAAAATATTATAAAAGGGTGTTATAAATTTATAATTTATAAGGGGAGGGTTTTCGATGGAGTGGTTTCAATCACTTGATGCAGTATATCAAGCGCTTATTGCGACTTTATTTACATGGTTTGTCACGGCGCTTGGTGCGAGTGTCGTGTTTCTATTTAAGACAATACATAAAACAATACTTAACGGGATGATGGGCTTTGCGGCAGGTGTAATGATTGCTGCAAGTGTTTGGTCATTACTGATTCCTTCAATAGAGATGAGTCAAAGTTTAAATGTGAAAGAGTATGTTCCAGCGTTAATTGGATTTTTACTTGGTGGTGCATTTCTATGGATATTTGATCAAATCATTCCGCATTTACATATTGGTGAAGATCGTTCAGAAGCTGAAGGGGTGCCGACGAGTTTACATCGGTCTATTTTGTTAGTATTTGCGATTACTTTACACAATATACCCGAAGGACTAGCCGTTGGGATTGCATTCGGTGCAGTGGCGGGTGGTGCTGAAGGTGCGACATTAGCAGGTGCAATTGCGTTAGCCATTGGAATGGCGATTCAAAACTTTCCAGAAGGGGCTAGCGTGTCATTGCCATTAAGAAGAGATGGATTCTCACGGATGAAAAGCTTTATGTATGGACAAGCATCGGCTATTGTTGAGCCGATTGCAGGTGTCATTGGTGCGCTACTTGTTGTAACCATTACACCGATTCAACCATACGCTTTGGCATTTGCAGCAGGTGCAATGATTTATGTCGTGGTAGAAGAACTAATACCGGAAGCACAACGTAATAGTAATACAGATATTGCAACGATCGGATGTATGTTAGGGTTTGCTGTAATGATGACGTTAGATGTTGCATTAGGATAAACCAGCTCATCATGAGCTGGTTTTTATTTTAATAAACGGAGGGATTTAAATGAAGTCATGGATATATTTAATTGCTGGTGGGCTCATGGAAGTTGTATGGGCATATGGTTTAGCTTTTTCAGATGGATTATCTAAGATTGAGTGGGTCATTCCAACGGTCATTGCTGTTGTAATCAGTTTTTGGCTATTTGGTAAAGCGTTAAGTGAGTTACCTGTATCGACTGGATATGCATTATTTACAGGACTCGGTGCTTTTGGCACGGCGATTTGTGGGATGGTCTTATTCAATGAAGAAGTATCATTATTGAAGATTGTGTTTTTAGTATCTCTAATCAGTTGTATTATTGGACTAAAATTAGTTCCTGAGAAGAAGGAATCGACTCAATACCCTATGCAAATTATATCTGATGAACTTGAGGAGGTTGAATAAAATGGGTTGGTTATTTCTAGGAATTGCTGGATTATTTGAAGTGCTATCGGTCAGTTTATTGAAGTTATCAGATGGCATGACGAAGAAAATTTATGTCGTTGGAACAGCAATTAGTTTTGGTCTAAGTTTAACGGTCTTAACGTTTGCACTACAGCACATTCCAGTTAGTATAGGCTACGGTGTATGGACGGGTATTGGAGCAGCAGGTAGCGTGCTGGCAGGGATGTTTATCTTTGGAGAGGCACACGATTATCGTAAATACTTACTTGTTGTCGGGATTGTGATTAGCATTGCAGGACTGAAATTTTTTGGTTAAAAAATGTCATAATCAATATGAAGATGTATAAATTCAATACGGTGAATATTAATGAAGGAGTGTAACAATGAAATATAAATACGAACAAGGTGATCATCAACATTCATTATTGTTATTTCATGGAACAGGTGGTCATGAGCAAGATATGCTACCGCTTGCAGAAATTATAGACCCTAAAGCCCCGGTATTGAGTATTCGTGGTAATGTTTTAGAACAAGGTATGCCAAGATATTTTAGAAGATTGTCGCCTGGTGTCTATGATGTTGATAATCTTTTTGAAGAAGGTGAGAAAATCACAGCAGAGCTAAACGAACTGACTTCAAAATATGATATTGATATAAATAAATCAACATTTGTAGGATATTCAAATGGTGCTAATATGATTGTTCATCTATTATTAACAGGGCAAGTAAAACCTAATAAAGCAGTGATATTGCACCCATTATACCCAGTAGATCGAGAGGACTACGGAGATTTATCGGGATGTGACATCTTGATTACGACTGGAGCTCAAGATATGATTGCTCCAACAAATGAAGCGATGAAAGTGAAATCTAGGCTAGAGGCAATTGGTGCAAATGTTAAAGTGCATATTACAGATGGTGCTCATGGATTACTAGAAGAGGAACTTGAAGAGGTTCGTCAGTTTAATCAACGGTAATAATCACTCTTGATTATTGGCTATATAATGTGGGTATATATCATTATAGATAAACAACTTAAAGGATGATGAATATGGTTAAAGTAATAGCACACCGCGGTAGTAGTGGAGAATGTCCAGAAAATACAATGATTGCATTCCAAAAAGCAGTGGAAGATGGAGCGGATATGATTGAACTAGATGTTCAATTAACGAAAGATAAGCAAATTATTGTGATGCATGATGAAACAGTCGATCGCACGACAAATGGTAAAGGATTAATAGGAGATATGACGTTAATTGAAGCGCAATCACTTCGTATTGTTGATCGTGACGGTCATCTAACAGATTATCAATTACCAAGTCTTAAAGATGTTTTGGATTATTTAAGTGATAAAGATATTGAATTGAATATTGAATTGAAAGCGAATAGCGATGATGAATATATGTTAGAACAAGGAACATATCAACTTGTTGATATATTTAAAATGCATGATCGTGTTGTCTACTCATCATTTGATGAAGGAGCATTGAGATACATTAAATCACTGAATAATGATGTTCACATTGCTTTACTAACTTCTAAATTGAATAATAAAGTGTTAGAGCGTATTAAAGATATGAACTGTTCAACGTATCACTTAAGCAAAAAAATCAAGTTTAAAGATATTGATAAATGTTTAGTGAATCAAGAGCAAGTGAGAGTATGGACGATTAATGATAAGAAAACGATGAAAGAGTATATCGATAAAGGCTATGATATTATTACCGACTACCCGAAGAAGGCAATCGAGCTAATTAATAATCAATAATTTTGTTAAAGACTTCGACGTATTTTCGGTAATCAGAGTAAACTGAAAATACTCTGAATACGGAAAGGAAATGAGTCGAAAATGGTCTGGTAATCAGAGTAAACTGAAAATACTCTGAATACGGAAAGGAAATGAGTCGAAAATGGTCTGGTAATCAGAGTAACTGAAAATACTCTGAATACGGGAAGGAAAAGAGCCGAAAATCGTCTGGTAATCAGAGTAAACTAGAAAAACTCTGAATACGGGAAGGAAAAGAGCCGAAAATCGTCTGGTATTCAGAGTAAATCAAAAATACTCTGAATACGAAATATAAATCTTTAATAAAGGAAATAAATAGCGATAACATTTGATTATCAAATGTTATCGCTATTTCTATTGTCAGGATTACTTAAATCTTAAATACTTTTTGAATTTTATAAGCTATTGATAACCTCTGACGTATTGTTTAGGTACAAAACAAGCACGTTCTTCTTTTCTTCCTGCATTTAATACCCAATGAGGATCTCTGAGAGATGCTCGTCCAATTGCAATTAGATCTGCATCTTGTACACCAACCACATGGTCAGCCACACGTGGATCATCTAACATACCAACCGCAATGACTGGGATTTCTGCTTGAACTTTAATTTCACGAGCTAAATGAACTTGATAACCTGGGTGTAATCTTGGACGTCTATCTTCAACGACAGGACCATTGCCGCCACCACTCACATCAATTATATCAGCTCCGGCTTTTTTGTAGCGCTTTGCAATTTCGACGCCGTAATCGATGTCATATCCATCTTTAGAATATTCCTTTGCAGAAATACGAACAATGAGAGGCATATCTTCTGGAATAACTGATTTAACCGCTTCAATAATTTCTGCACCGAATAATAGACGATCTTCACCATATTGATCGGTTCTATTGTTTGTTTTCGGTGATTGGAATTGATGAATTAAATAACCATGTGCGGCATGAATTTCAATCGTATCGAATCCAGCTTTTACCGCACGTTCGGCTGCTTCTTTATATTTAACAACCATATTTTTCACTTCGTCAGTTGATAGCGAACGAGGTGCTTTATATTTATCTCCCTCATATTTAATGTCAGAGCTAGATACTACATCATCTGCATCTTCCGCCTTACGACCAGCATGAGCGATTTGAATACCGATTTTGGTGCCATATTGATGTACCGAATCGACGATTCTTTTGAAATGTGGAATATGATCATCACTCCATAACCCCAGGCATCCGTCTGAGATTCTTCCATTCGGTGTTACGTTTGTCATTTCCATAATAATTAATCCCATACCACCAATTGCTCGAGATGTATAATGTGTGAAGTGGAAATCGTTAGGATAGCCGTCTTGTGCTGAATACATACACATCGGGCTCATCACTGCTTTATTTTGTAATGTAAGACCTTTTAGTTTGAATTCTGTTAATAATTGATCCATCTTATTCCGCTCCTTTTGAAAGTTTTTATTGATAATATTTTAGCACGAGTACGTATGAAACCAAATCATTACGCATTCACGTTATAATGGATTTGTAAAAATGATTAAGGAGTGATGGAATGAGTATTAAAGTTAATGGTGAATGGCAAGGAAATATGTCTTACAAAACGGTTGCACTACGTAGTGGACATGAAATTACAATGGATGCAAGTGTTGAAGCGGGTGGAGATAATGCGGGGCCGAGCCCAATGGAAGTGATGTTAAGTAGTTTGATTGGGTGTATGGGCATTGATATGAGCTTGATCTTAAAGCCACATCGAGACAAGATTTCAAAGATGGATATTAATGCAGAAGGTTTTCGTGTTGAAGAAAAACCACAACGTTATGACAAAATTGAGCTTATAGTTGATGTTGAAGGAGATGTGTTAGCGAAGCATGTATTTAGGGCGATTGATTTAAGTATGGATAAATACTGTTCTGCACGCGCTTCGATGAATGTCGAAGTAGAAGCGAAGCTTATTTTAAATGGTGAAACGGTTGAACGATAATTATTAAATTAATGAATGGACAGGTTTCAAGGTAACAAAAGAAAACCTGTCCATTAAATATTAATGAATGGACAGGAGTAATACATCTATTTGTTATTATGTTTATCAATGCTTGCACCAATAAAGCCTTTGAATAATGGGTGTGGTGCTGTTGGTCTACTTAAAAATTCAGGGTGGAATTGTACAGCGACAAACCATGGATGGTCTTTCAATTCAACGATTTCAACTAATCTACCATCTGGTGATGTTCCTGTAAATTGTAATCCTTTAGCTTCTAGTTGCTCACGATATTGATTATTGAACTCATAACGATGACGGTGTCTTTCGTCGATTGATGATACATCATACACTTCACGTGCTTTACTACCATCTTTTAATTCACATGGGTATAGTCCCAGTCTTAATGTTCCACCTAAATCAGTTACATTCTCCTGATCTGGTAATAAGGCGATGACTGGATATGGTGTATTTGGATTTAACTCTGATGAATGTGCGCCTCTTAAGCCGACGACGTTACGAGCAAATTCCACTGTCGCAAGTTGCATGCCTAAGCATATACCGAATAATGGGATGTCATTTGTACGAGCATATTGAATCGCTAATATTTTACCTTCAATACCACGATCTCCAAATCCTCCTGGAATTAATATTCCATCTAATCGATTCAATGTTACTTCTACATTATCTTCAGTCACATCTTCTGAATTAATCCAATGGATTTTAACATTTGTCTGATATGCATACCCTGCGTGTTTCAATGCTTCTGCAACGGACAAATATGCATCTTGTAGACTCACATATTTACCGACAAGTCCAATGTTTACTTCACCATCTAGGTTCTGTACGGTTGTAAGTAATGCGTTCCAATCTTTAAGTTCGGCGTCAGGCTTAGCGTCAAGATTTAAGCGATTTACGACGATATCGTCCATATGTTGACGTTGTAAGTCTAACGGAATTGAGTATAATGTATCTCTATCTTTACACTCAATGACACTTTCTTTATCGATATCACAGAACAAGGCGATTTTATCTCGTAAATCAGAAGTCATATCGTATTCTGTACGGACAACGATCATATCAGGTTGTATTCCAAGTCCTCTAAGCTCTTTAACAGAGTGTTGAGTCGGTTTTGTCTTCATTTCTCCAGCAGCTTTAATATACGGTAATAAAGTACAGTGAATGTACATCACATTTTCGCGTCCTAAGTCACTTCGGATTTGGCGGATACTTTCAATGAATGGCAAACTTTCAATATCACCAGTCGTCCCTCCAATTTCAGTAATGACAACATCTGCATGAGTCGACTCACCGGCAAGTAATAGTCTTGATTTAATCTCATTTGTAATGTGAGGAATGACTTGAACTGTACCGCCTAAGTAATCACCACGACGCTCTTTTTTGATTACGTCTGAATAAACTCTCCCAGCTGTAACATTTGAATGTTGGTTTAAGCGGATATCAATGAATCTTTCATAGTGACCTAAGTCTAAATCCGTTTCAGCACCATCATCTGTCACGAATACTTCACCATGTTGGTATGGACTCATTGTCCCTGGATCGACATTTAAATACGGATCGAACTTTTGGATTGTAACATTAAGACCTCTATCCTTTAATAATCTTCCAAGTGATGCAGCAGTGATTCCTTTACCAAGTGATGATACAACGCCACCTGTAACAAAAATGAATTTAGTCAATCGTTTGTCCTCCTAGTATAATAAAATAATAAAGCTCCCTTTCTGTATCGTAGAAAGGGAGCTTATCGTTTCTTCGTCCATAAATTATGGAGCCCAAATAAAATATTATCACGATTTGATAGATTGTCAATAATTATTCTTCTGTGTCATCGTCTTCATCTTCATCATCTTCGTCTTCTTCATCAATCAATACGTCTTCATCATCCTCAACGGATAAATCTTCATATTCGTCTGTATCTTCGTCAATGTCTTTATTATCTTCATCGAAGTTACCATCTCTATCTTTTACATCTTCTGATTCCACTTCTTCGTCAATGGCCTCATCATCTAAAGTATCTTCTTCAGCGATTTCGAATTTTTGAATTGTTGGTGCAATATTTTCTTCAATTTCATCTACTGAATACCAGTCACGAAGTCCCCATGTACCTTCTTCAACCGATAAGAAACGACCATCTGTATTCAAGTTTGTATAGAATTGTAATACGCGATCTTCGATTTCTTCATCTGTATATCCACCAATAGATTTAAACTCATCTATCATTGTATATAAAGATTGAGGACTTTTTTTTTCTTGTAAATATAAATAAGCCATTTCGATAAATGAATTTTCGTTGATCATTTCTTTAGTGTAGTCTTTTATTTTCATAGATTTGTGACGTCCTTTCAAAACGTTAATACTAACGGTATATTATCAACTAATGACTAATTATTCAACTAGTAATTAATATATTTAATATATTTAGGTAAATCATCGAGAGGATCGACATCAACGAAACCAGCACTATAAGCTAAATCACTCGTTTTGCAGTCGCTGGCATGGTCATAAAGTTCGATCGTTTTAACCCCTTCAAAGTGTCTACGAATGAATGTAGCACTTTGGACTAATGCGCTTTTTACTAACGTACATTGATTATTTGTAGAGGTTTCGATGACAATATTTTTAATGTATAAGTGGTGGTCGATGATATTAATATCGATATGTCCAATTTCTTTACCATCTAACATCAAGTTAATGATTTTATCTTTAGTCTCTGGATGAGGTCTTAACTTCAAGTTCGAAACATATCTCGCATCTAAATCTAAGTAATATAATCGTTCTTTACCGATAGGGCCATCTTCTTTCGTTGCAGTATGAATGAATCCCGCACGTTCATAAAGATTCCATGCCGCACTATTTAACGCATCAACGACAAGGTATAAATGATCGAATTTAGGGTGGAGGACAGCAACGTAATCAGGGATATTCAGTGCGATTTTTGTGCCATAGCCCATTCCTTGATGCTTTGAATTAACACTCAATGATCTCACGTAAATTACTTCATGAGGTGTATCGTATCCCACATGTTGATAATGCTTGTGAACTACGAAAAATCCAATCACTTCATCTTTATCATTGACTGCAACGCTTGGTGTACGATTATCATCTTCTATAGCTTCTTCTAATACATCAAGTGGTAATGAAGTGAATTCCATTTGTTCTTCATCTAAAGTGAATGTTTTAAGTTCATTTAGATCATGTTGTTCATAAGGCCTTAATGTAATGTTTTCGAAAGTATATGATTTTGTCATGTAATCACCTTTACAATTTAATTATTTTTTTAATTTTCTTATATATTATACCACGAAAAGTTATTTGTCATACATATCACTCGACATGTTTATGTTGTAATATAATAGTGAAAACAAATAACAAGCATGTTTGTTAATGTGTGTAAATTTAAAAATAAAAAGGAGAATTATTACATGAATATTGTTTTTATTGTTGCGGCGATTATCATTGTTATATTTGCTGCACTCGCTTTTTTATTTCCGACACAATTTGGTGAAATTGCAACGAATGTTTATGATACTGTAGCGACAAATTTCTCGTGGTTATTTTTACTTGCAGTATTTATATTCGTTGTGTTTTTAATTTCATTAGCGATATCACCATATGGACGAATTAAGTTCGGTCGTAATGATGAGGAGCCAGAGTTCTCATTTAGAAGTTGGATTGGGATGTTGTTTAGTGGTGGATTAGGTGTTGGTCTTGTGTTCTATGGAGTTGCTGAACCGATGACACATATGGCTGACGCTCCATTTGCTAAAGAGATGGCCCTTGGAGAACAAGCTCGAGTTGCGATGGGATACACATTCTTCCACTGGGGGATGAGTCAATGGGCAGTATTTGCTATTGCAGGACTTGCGATAGGGTATTACCAGTTTAGAAGAGAGAGAAATGGATTGATTTCTACAGCGTTAGAGCCTTTATTCGGTATGTACTATCCGAATTGGATTCGTAAAGTGATTGATATTCTAGCCGTTATTGCGACTGTTACAGGAATTGCGACGTCAATTGGACTTGGGATTATGCAAGTCAATGGTGGATTGAATATTACATACAATATTCCCAATAATAACGTTACATTGATGATTATCACGCTGTTGATGACTGTAATCTTCATTATTTCTGCAACGACAGGGCTTAAAAGAGGGGTTAAATATTTAAGTAATATGAATATGGCAATTTGTGTGTTGCTTATTTTATTCGTATTAATCTTTGGACCAACACGATTTATACTTGAAACGTTTGTTGTAGGGCTTGGAGATTATATTACGAACTTTATTCCTTATTCATTAAGGCTCAACCCATTTGTAGAGAACGGTGAGAGTCAATGGGTCCAAGATTGGACAGTGTTCTATTGGGCATGGGTTATTGCTTGGTCACCGTTTATTGGTGCTTTTATTGCAAGAATTTCACGTGGACGTACGATTAGAGAATATGTATTAGGCGTATTAATTATCCCGCCATTGCTATCTTTTGTATGGATGGCGACGCTTGGTGGTAGTGCGATTTATATGGATTTATTTGAGTCAACGAATTTAGTTGATATTGTTCAAGATGATAATACGAAAGCGCTCTTTGCATTCTTTAATGAATTACCATTTGGACTTGTGACATCGACACTTGCAATTGTGTTAATCTTTACATTTATTGTGACAAGCGCTGATTCTGCGACGTATATCGTCTCTAGTATGACAAGCAATGGAGACTTGAACCCATCGATGAGAATGAAAATTTCCTGGGGAATTATTATCGCATCGATTACGTTAGCGTTAATTACAACAGATGATGGATTAACTAGTTTACAGACGGGAGCAATTGTTGCGGGTCTCCCATTTACGTTCATCTTGTTAATGCTAATCATTAGTATGCTCATTGCGCTCAGAAAAGAGCCGAACGAAGCATTAAAGCGTGTCGAAAAACGTAAAATGAAGAAAAAATATCCGGATGGAAATCCAGATCGAAAGTAACTCATCAGAAGTGATAAAGAAAAAGTAAAAGGAGAACGAGATGAACATAGGTATAGATGCTGGTGGTACACTGACGAAAATTGTCGTTGATGGCGAGGAAAGAGATTATAAAGTAATTAAATCATCTAATAAAGAAGCGATAGCAAAGTTTGTGAATCATTTTGAAGGGGCAAATATTTATTTGACAGGTGGTCGACAGAAAGTGATTGCCCAATTGTTAAATGAATCACCGAAAGGATATTCAGTTGAGTTTGATGCAACGTTTAATGGTTTAAAACAACTATTATCTGAACAATATGATGCGATGGATCGATTTATTTTCTGTAATATAGGGACAGGTTCTTCATATCATTTAGCAACCGACCATCAACAACGTGTAGGGGGTTCTGGAGTAGGAGGTGGCTTACTGATGGGCCTTGGATATTTATTGACAGGTGAGCAATCATTTGAATCACTCGTACGTTGCTCTAAATCTGGCCATCGTGATCTTATTGATTTAACTGTAGGGCATATTTATGAAGGACAAGATGCACCAATACCGAAAGATTTAACCGCTGCAAATTTTGGAAGAGTGTTGGATACGTTGGATGAAGATGTGTCTAAAGAAGATCATATGGCATCGGTGATGGGGCTAATCGCTGAAACAATATGTACAATTGGTATTCATATGGCTGAGATGTATGATTGTGAAGAAGTAGTCTATATCGGATCAACATTACAAGATAATGAAGTAATGCTCAACGTTTTGAATCGTTATACGAATTTAAGAGGCAAAACCCCTGTACTTGTTGAAAATGGATCATTTGCAGGGGCATTAGGCTGTATTACAAGTGAAAGTTAACATCATTTATGTTGATTTGAAAGAGTTGTTCGAGATCAATTGGCTCAATTTCCGTTATATTTTTGTGCCATTCAAGGTGAGATTGATTGATTGCTATAACAGAATCGAAATGATGTAAATAAAGAGGCCACTCATGGAGAACAACCCAAATTTCTCTTGATTGGCTTTCTTTTTTTATGTGATTAAGTAGTGCTAATTGATGATGAACATCTAAAGATGTTAAAGGCTCATCTAAAAACATAATCGGTGTAGGTTGTAGAAACGTTTGGATATAACATAAAAGGCGAAACTCACCACCGCTTGTTGTATGAACCGAGTCATAAGGAGTTTTATTAATATTAAATTGGGCAAGCAGTTGTTCAGTGTCCTGAAAAGAAATTTTTCGTTTAACGAGTTTTAAGAAATCAACTATTGAAATGTGAAGACGATTTTGTTGTTGTGGCATATAAGCAATCATTTTGTGTATATTATGATTTACTATAGACTTACTTTCGTATGATAACGACGGTTTATGATGGTAAAACGTTAAAGCCTTTAATAACGTACTCTTCCCTGCACCATTAGGGCCAATAATTGCATGCATTCCTTGAGGCTTTGTCGTCATGTTTTCGAAACCAGTCAGTTCAATTGGTAGTTTGGATTTATCGTCGTTCAGATGATGAATAATCATTTAAGTCGATACACCCCATCTCCTCGAGTAAAATATATAATTTATAATAAACATAGTTTATTGCCATTAGATGCGGTGTAATAAATTTTTCATATGATTCATTAGGGACAATTGCACGAGATGTTTTAAGATCAATGAAGTGCATAATAGAGTCGATCATTTCAGATGATTTGTTACTAATCAGAACATAATCTATACTTGCTTCTTCAAGGTATGCTACCATCTCATGGACCTGATCTGTGTAATGTGGAGCAATGACCATGATACGATCTGCAGACGTTAAATGTTCACCTTGATAATATTTTGATTTTGGTAATTTTTCTTGACTATTGAGTAAATAGTCGTTAAAGAAATTAGCCTCGTCAAATGATTTAATATATATTTCACCTTCGGTCATAATCGCCTGTGCTAACAACCTTGCGGCCATCTCGAATTGTTCTTCTTGTGCACTAATACGGTCAAAAATACCACGTAATTGTGTATCGAAAATTTTAGACATTGGAAACCCCTTCTAACATTTCATTTTAATAATAAGTATGATGATGTGCTTTTGAAAAAATTTTGAAAAATACGGGCTAAACTTGTATGGTTATGTTATAATCTTAAAGCTATTATATTAAAATATTAATCATTGTTAAAGTATCTCGTAGTTTTCGGTTGTATAAAGAGTGATGTATAGGTTAATATAATACGATAATTTTGAAGTTCTTGAAATGTATTTGTATAATATAAGTGAAATAAACCACATTTGGTATAAAGGAGATTTCATTGTGAAAATATACATTGATTCAGCAAATATAGATCATATAAAGGAAGTTCACACACTCGGATTTATTGACGGTGTGACAACAAACCCATCTTTAGTTGCTAAAGAGAAGAACATTTCATTCCATGATAGATTGGTTGAAATTTGTGAACTTGTAGATCGTCCAGTTAGCGGAGAAGTGATTTCATTGGAAGCAGAAGGCATGATTGAAGAAGGACGCAAATTAAACGAATTACATGATCAAATTGTGGTCAAAATACCGATGACAAAGGCTGGGCTTCAGGCAGTGTCGGTATTAAATCGTGAAGGTATTAAGACGAATGTTACATTAGTCTTTAGTGCGACTCAAGCTTTGTTGGCGGCCCGTGCTGGTGCAACGTACGTGTCACCTTTTATAGGTCGTCTTGATGATATCGGAGTGACTGGCATTGACTTAATAAAAGAGATTAGTGTAATGTTTAATGAACATGAAATCGCTACCGAAATCATTGCTGCATCCATTCGCCATGTCGAACATGTCAAACTTGCAGCGCTCAGTGGTGCTAATATAGCAACAATTCCTTATGATATTATAATGAAATCAATGAATCATCCTTTAACAGATCGTGGTATAGAGAAATTTTTGGCAGATTGGGATACGAGAGAAGCATAGTATAGAAGGAGTAAGTCAATGAGTGAACAAGTGATTAAAGTCGTAGGTGGAAACACTTTACGCGGTGAAGTTTCAATTAGTGGTGCTAAAAACAGCGCGGTTGCATTAATTCCAGCGACAGTTATGGCGAATGGTGTTGTGACGCTTGATAGTTTACCAGAAATATCAGATGTGAAAACGTTAATGAGCCTATTAGAAGATTTGTCAATTGACACCGAAATGATTGACGAGTGTACAATTAAAATTGATGCATCACATGCAGTCAATAAGCAACTCCCTAATCATAAAGTTCAATCTTTACGAGCATCGTATTATATGATGGGAGCATTACTTGGGCGATTCAATTATTGTGATATTGCATTGCCGGGAGGTTGTCCATTAGGTCCACGCCCAATTGATCAACATATCAAAGGGTTCAAAGCATTAGGTGCTGAAGTGATTGAAGATGGAGAATCGATGAAATTAAGTGCACCGAATGGATTAATCGGAACAAAAATCTTTTTAGACGTTGTGAGTGTCGGTGCAACCATTAATATTATGCTTGCAGCAAGTCGAGCTAAAGGTAAGACAGTTATAGAAAATGCTGCGAAAGAGCCAGAAATAATTGATGTTGCAACATTACTCAACAAAATGGGTGCGAAAGTTAAAGGTGCTGGAACAGACACGATTAAAATTTCCGGTGTAAATGATATGGATGGTGCGACACATAGTGTAATACCCGATCGAATTGAAGCAGGTACGTATATGTGTGTTGCGGCTGCTTGTGGTGAAGAAGTTCGTATCAATAATATTATTCCGGATCATATGGAAGCTTTAACGATGAAATTGAAAGAGATGAACGTGTCTGTTCAACTTGAAGATGATTATGCGATCATTAAGCGACCGAATCAATTCAACCCAGTCCATATAAAGACAAATGTTTATCCAGGATTTGCAACTGATCTCCAACAACCAATCACACCATTGTTCTTTTTGGCTGAAGGCAAATCTACGATTACTGAAACAATCTACCCAGAACGCTTTCGTCATGTCGATGAATTGAAAAATATGGATGCTGACGTTCATGTCGAAAATGGCTCTGCAACATATCATGCACAACAATTGAAAGGTACAGACGTATACGCAAGTGACTTAAGAGCTGGTGCGTGCCTGATGATTGCTGGATTAATAGCTGACGGTACAACAACAATCCATAATGTTCGTCATATAGACCGTGGGTACAGTGATATTGTATCTAAATTAAAAGCAATCGGTGCAAATATTTGGCGAGAAGATATATAAGATAGCCTAGAGGCTATCTTTTTATTGGATTAAATGACAACGTATTCATTTATGATATACTGTTGTATGAATGATACATAAGGAGATGATTGGTGTGGAAAGAAGTTTATCAATGGAGTTAGTGCGCGTGACTGAAGCAGCGGCATTACAATCTGCGAGATGGGTTGGACAAGGTCTGAAGAATGAGGCAGACGATGCAGCAACAACAGCGATGAGAACTGTATTCGATACAATTCCGATGAACGGTACAGTTGTAATTGGTGAAGGTGAGATGGATGAAGCACCAATGCTATATATTGGTGAAGAATTAGGAATGGGCGATAATGGACCAAATCTAGATATTGCAGTAGATCCACTTGAAGGTACGACAATTGTTGCTAAAGGTGAATGGGGTGCGATTACAGTACTTGGTGTAGCAGATAAAGGCAATTTACTTCATGCACCAGATATGTACATGGAGAAAATCGCAGTTGGTCCTGAATGTAAAGGCAAGGTTGATATCACAAAAAGTGTTCGTGAAAACTTAGAAGCAGTTGCGAAGGCGAAAGGTAAAGATATCACTGAAGTGACAGTGACATTATTAGATAGAGACCGTCATAGTGAATTGATTAAAGAAATTCGCGAAGTTGGTGCGCGTATTAAATTAATCAGTAATGGAGATGTGAATGCAGCGATCAATACTGCATTTGACTTTACTGGCGTTGATATTCTGTTAGGTTCAGGTGGAGCGCCTGAAGGTGTATTAGCTGCGATTGGATTGAAATGTTTAGGTGGTGATTTCCAAGGTGTTTTATTGCCTGAAGATAGCGAACAAGAAGCACGTTGTAGAAAAATGGGTATTGAACCAAATACAGTTATCCCATTAGAAGAGATGGTTAAAGGTGATGACGCAATATATGCAGCGACTGCAGTAACAGATAATGAGTTGATGAAAGGTGTTCAATTCAAAGGGAACTACGCAGAAACGTCATCAATTGTTATGCGTGCAAAATCAGGAACAGTACGCTTTATTAATGGTCGTCATAGCTTGAAGAAAAAGCCTGACCTCGTTGTTAAAGATGAAGATTAAATGATAGAACCGCTTTTAAACACTTAACGAATTTCCGTTAAGTGTTTTTTAATGCGTATCGAAATCATAAAATGAATATGTTATGATTTAAGAGCTTAATATAAGAGGAGTGATTGAAATGGCTGAACGACAACGAACGAGCCCACAATATGAATCGTTTGATGCATTATATAAGAAGCATACAACGAAAGAATTAACCCATAAGGCTAAGGAATTAAAACTAGTTAATTATTCTAAGTTAAATAAAAAAGAACTTGTATTAGCCATTATGGAAGCGCAAATGGAGAAAGATGGAAACTACTATATGGAAGGGATATTAGATGATATTCAGCCAGATGGATTTGGTTTCTTAAGAACGGTAAACTTTTCCAAAGGTGAGAAAGATATTTACATTAGTGCTTCTCAGATTAGACGGTTTGAACTAAAGAAGGGGGACAAAGTTACTGGGAAAGTAAGGAAACCTAAAGATAATGAGAAATATTATGGTCTACTTCAAGTTGACTTCGTCAATGACCAAAACGCTGAAGAAGTTAAAAAAAGACCTCACTTCCAAGCATTAACTCCATTATATCCTTCAGATCCTATCAAGTTAGAAACAACTTCCAATAAATATTCGACTCGTATTATGGATATGATCACACCGATTGGTTTTGGGCAACGTGGATTAATCGTTGCACCACCAAAAGCCGGCAAAACAAGCTTATTAAAAGAAATCGCAAATGCAATTGTCATTAACAAGCCGGAGGCAGAATTATTTATACTTCTAATAGGGGAAAGACCAGAAGAGGTTACCGATTTAGAGCGTTCAGTAGAATCTGCAGAGGTCGTTCATTCGACATTCGATGAACCGCCAACGCATCATGTTAAAGTTGCAGAATTATTGTTAGAGAGAGCAAAACGTATGGTCGAACAAGGGCAGGACGTGATTATTTTAATGGATTCAATTACAAGACTTGCAAGAGCATATAATTTAGTTGTGCCGCCGAGTGGAAGAACATTAAGTGGTGGGCTAGATCCTGCGAGTCTCCATAAACCGAAAGCATTCTTCGGTGCTGCACGAAACATTGAAGGTGGAGGTAGCTTAACAATTTTAGCAACGGCGTTAGTGGATACTGGAAGTAGAATGGACGATATGATTTACGAAGAGTTTAAAGGAACAGGGAATATGGAATTGCATTTAGATAGAGGATTAAGCGAACGAAGGATTTATCCCGCGATTGACATTAAACGCTCATCAACACGTAAAGAAGAGCTGTTAATTCCTGAACGTGAATTATCAATGTTATGGAATCTAAGAAATATATTCACTAACCAGTCAGACTTTACTGAAAAATTCATTCGTAAAATTAAGAAGACGACTTCAAATAAAGAGTTCTTTGAAGCGTTAGAGCAATCCTTATCTTCAGGAAATAAAAATAAATCTTTATAACATCTTGATTTTTGTAAGTTAAGTCTATATAATGTATTAGTATGCATGTGGAACGTCCACAAATCACTCTGTTCCAGATGGTTCAGGGCAAAGGAGCTGAATTAATTATGAAACAAGGAATTCATCCAGAGTACCATAAAGTAATTTATGTTGACTCAACGACAGGTTGGAAATTCTTAAGTGGTTCAACTCAAACTTCAAATGAAACAATGGAATGGGAAGATGGGAACGAATACCCAGTTATCCGTTTGGATATCTCTTCTGATTCACATCCATTCTACACAGGTCGTCAGAAGTTCGCTTCTGCAGATGGTCGTGTTGAACGTTTCAACAAGAAGTTTGGATTCAAATCAAGCAACCAAGAAGACTAATAAGACTTTAAGCCACCATTGCGGTGGCTTTTTTTTATGACGAATAGAATAATTTATATGATATAATAATGAGGTTACTAATGAGTTAGGGTGATACTATGAATGATATCGAAAGAAGCGGACGGATAGAATGTATTACAGGCTCTATGTTTTCCGGTAAAAGTGAAGAATTAATTCGTCGAATTCGTAGAGTATTATATGCTAAGCAAAAGATTGTTGTCTTCAAACCGGAGATAGATCAACGATACAAAAAGCAATCCGTCGTAACACATAATGGCCGTTCTGTTGATGCGATTTCAATAGGTCATTCCAATGAAATACGTGGATATATTACAGATGACATTGATGTCGTGGCGATTGATGAAGCTCAGTTTTTCGACGATGGACTCGTCTATGTCATTCAAAACATTGCGAAGTCTAATATTAGAGTTATTGTTGCAGGTCTTGATATGGACTTTACAGGGAATCCATTTGAACCGATGCCACATATTATGGCGATTGCTGAACAGGTGACGAAGCTTAACGCAGTATGTACTGTATGTGGTGGCATTGCGAGTCGAACGCAACGGTTAATTAATGGAGCGCCTGCCCATATTGATGATCCATTGATTCTTGTCGGTGCAGATGAATCATATGAGCCTAGGTGTCGTGAACACCATATTGTGAAAACAGATTAAGGAGAGTGATTGTTATGTTTGATCAGTTAGAAATTGTAGAAAATCGTTATGAGCAATTAAATGAGTTATTAAGTGATCCAGATGTGGTATCAGATCCGAATAAATTAAGAGAATACTCTAAGGAACAGTCTGATTTAGAAGAGACAGTTCAAGTGTATAGAGAGTATAAAGATGTAAAGACACAACTTGATGAAGCGAAGGAGATGCAAAAAGAAGCGACTGATTCTGATATGAAGGAAATGATTAAAGAAGAAATCGCTGAATTGGAACCGCAAATCGAACCATTCGAAGAGAGGTTAAAACTATTACTGATTCCTAAAGACCCTAACGATGATAAAAACGTTGTTATGGAAATTCGTGGTGCAGCGGGTGGAGATGAAGCGAATATCTTTGCTGGCGATTTATACCGTATGTATTCACGTTATGCTGAAGAGAATGGATTGAAGATTGATGTGATGGAATCAGCGCCTGCAGATCAAGGTGGATTCAAAGAAATCAGTTTCACAATTATCGGGAATGGTGCCTTTAGTAAACTGAAGTATGAAAATGGTGCCCATCGTGTTCAACGTGTACCGACGACTGAGAGTGGCGGTAGAATTCATACGTCTACTGCAACGGTCGCGGTATTACCTGAAGTAGAAGATGTTGAGATTGATATTCGTCAGGAAGATTTGAAGATTGAGACATATCGTTCATCAGGAGCTGGAGGACAGCATGTCAATACGACAGATTCTGCAGTTCGTATTACACATTTACCAACTGGAATTGTTGCGACAAGTTCTGAGAAGTCTCAGATTAAAAACCGTGAAAAAGCAATGAAACTTTTGAAGACAAGAGTATATGACCAAATGGTTCAAGAAGAACAAAGTAAATATGATGAGCAACGTAAATCGGCAGTCGGGACTGGTGATCGCTCTGAGCGAATTAGAACATACAATTACCCTCAAAATCGAGTGACAGATCATCGTATTGGATTAACGATTCAAAAGTTGGATCAAATTATGGAAGGTAATATACAGGAAATCATCGATGCATTAAGTATCGAAGAACAAACGCATAAGTTAGAGGAATTAAATAGTGGCAACGTTATCTAAAAAATCTTTTATAGATGAATGTAAGGTGCAATTTGATGTAGACGAATCATCTATCATTTATTTAATGTGTGAGCGTTTAAATATTGATGAGACGGCGTTTTACATGACGATTAATGAACCAATCGATGAAAACATTGCAATGCAAATTAAAGAGGACCTTATGATGATAGAAGATGCATATCCAATTCAATATGTACTTGGATATGCATATTTTTATGGAGATCGTTACATAGTGAATAAGGATGTGCTCATCCCAAGATTTGATACTGAATTGTTAGTGGATTGGGTTCTTACAGAACATTCAAATGAGTCCAAACAGATTGTAGATGTTGGCACTGGCTCTGGAATTATCGCAATTCAGTTGAAGAGAGAACGCCCGTTGTTTAATGTGACTGCAACGGATATTAGTAATCAAGCATTAGACGTTGCGAGCGCTAACGCATCACACTATGATGTTGCTATTGATTTCAAGCATGCGAATGGGTTAGAAGGTGTGCCTTCATTTGATATATTGATTAGTAACCCTCCATATATTATGCATGATGAGATTGATGTGATGACTGAGTCGACGATCAAATATGAGCCGGATTTAGCATTATTCGCAGAAGATAACGGATTATCAATTTATCGCATGATTCTCACGCAAGCGTGTCGAGAAAATAAACATCAATTTATTTGTTATTTCGAGTTTGGATATAAGCAACAAGACTTATTAACCGAACTCTTTAATCAATTCGATAGAGTCACTGGTTATGAATTTCGGAAAGATTTACAAGGACATGATCGCATGGCAAAAGTATACGTTAAAGCGAGGTGAGCTGAATTGAAACAAGAGACAATCATTATTGATGAGAATGAATCGATGGACAATGAATCATCGACTTTAAGAGAAATGATTAAGAAAGATCGTGTCATTGCATTTCCTACAGAGACGGTTTATGGTCTTGGTGGCAATGCATATAGTGATGAAGCGGTGAAGAGAATATTTCAAGTGAAACAACGACCGGCAGATAATCCATTAATTGTACATATTCATTGTATGGAACAATTGAATGAATTCACTGAACATATACACCCTGATGCGTATCGTTTAATGAAACGGTATTGGCCAGGTCCGATTACATTTATCGTTCCGATTAAACAAGGTATGTTAAGTCATTACGTGACAGCAGGTCTTAATACCGTTGGCGTAAGAATGCCTAATCATGATTTTGCGTTGCAGTTTTTGCGTATTGTTGACACACCGATTGCTGCACCAAGTGCTAATATGAGTGGTCGACCTTCTCCGACGAAATTTTCGCATATAGAATATGATTTGTATGGACGAGCTGATGTTTTAATACGCGGAGATGATTCAATTGTTGGTGTTGAGAGTACTGTGGTTGATACAACGGTTGAGCCATTTGAGATTGTTCGACCAGGTCATATTACAGCCGCTGATATTATGAGAGAAACCGGTTTAGAAGTGATTTATGAATCAACGACAAGTACAACGCCTAAGTCACCTGGAATGAAATACCGCCATTACGCACCGAAGCAACCTGTTTACCCTCTTAAAGAAGACTTTAAGCCAGAGGGTCACGTTGGCGTCATTGCGCCAGCGGAATTAATCAAATCATGGAATAATGTCGTGACGTTTGAACTTTGTGAATCTGTTATAGATGTTAATATAGCGATGAGGAATTTATACAAAGCGCTTCGATTTATGGATGCACAACAAGTTGATACAGTGTATATTTATCAGTTTCCTCGACAAGAGAGATATAATGCTTTGAATAATCGTATCGATAAAGTTATCTCTAGCAAGGAGGAAGATTTATGATCATATTCGTTTGTACAGGCAATACGTGCCGATCACCACTTGCAGAAAGCTATGCAAAAACAAAGCTATCATCAGAAGTACAATCAAGAGGATTATTTGTGACACCCGGAAGTATAGTGTCAGATGAGTCGCTACAATTGATTGAAATGAATGAATTAAGTTCATCGTCAGAGCCACAACAATTAACGCATGAAGACCTTCAAGATTCGACTCTTTATACAATGACCGCTCAACATAAGGACATGATTTTACAGATGAATCCTAATGCGAATGTATTGATGTTGTCGGAAATCATCGGAGTCGAAAATGATGTATTGGATCCATATGGTCAATCTTTTGTGGCTTACGAAAAAGCATTTGAACAAATTAAACATTATATAGATCATATTGATTTATAAGAATGAGTAAGAGTCTAGGACAAAAAAGATCAATAAACTAAAATTTGTTGAACTATTTATGTCTTAGACTTTTTTTATCCGTAATCAGAGTATTTCTAATTTACTCTGAATACCAACTTAATAAGTTTTAGTGTTTTTAATTCTATTTTAGTTTATTATTCATAAATATCTTTAGTATAATAGAGTCAAATGATTAAAGGAGTGTTTGTCATGAAAATTGCAATTGCGAGTGACCATGGTGGATTTAAATTAAAGCAAGAGGTTGCAAAATATTTAAAAGATAATGGTTATGATTTTACGGATTTTGGAACAGATTCAAGTGACTCAGTAGATTATCCTGACTATGCAAAGCCTTTAGGAACTAAAGTATCAGCTGGCGAATTTGATCGTGGCATTTTAATATGTGGTACGGGTATTGGGATGAACATTGCTGCCAATAAAGTGGAAGGTGTGCGTTGTGCTCATGTCCATGATGTATACTCTGCAAAGCTTACTCGTCAACACAATGATAGTAATGTGATTGCAATGGGAGAACGCGTGATTGGGCCTGGACTTGCAGTAGACATCATTGATACTTGGTTAAAAACTGAATTTGAAGGTGGTCGACATGAACGACGTGTCAAAAAGATCGAAGATTGACACTGATCTTGAACGGTTGTTAGAAGAATTAATGAAAATTAATTTCTTTAAAGAAAATGAACTGTGTGTGATTGGTTGCTCTACATCTGAAGTCATTGGTGAGAGAATTGGCACGATGGGTAGTATGGATGTTGCTGAACTCATATATACTAAATTAGACGAAATACAGTCAAAAACTGGTGTTCACTTCGTCTTTCAAGGGTGTGAGCATATAAATCGAGCATTGACGATGGAAAGCGCGATGCTCGAGCCTCATCATACTGTTGTTGACGTATTGCCAGTCAAATCAGCCGGTGGAAGTATGTCTCAATATGCTTATCAACATATACAACAGCCGGTAGTGATTGAACATGTTACAGCACAATGTGGTATTGATATTGGTCAAACAATGATTGGGATGCATATTCAGCACGTAGCAGTGCCGGTAAGAACTAATCAAAAAGTGGTTGGTAACGCTATCGTGACAATCTGTACAAGTCGTCCTAAAAAGATTGGTGGAAATCGTGCGCAATATCATTCATAATATATTTAATGGCTAGACTTTTCTAAAAATTAAAAATGAAAGAGGGATTTCAATGACAAAATTAGAACAATACTCAGTTGCACAAGATAAAGAATTATTTGATGCGATGCAAAAAGAATTAAATCGTCAAAACAATAACATTGAATTGATAGCGTCTGAAAACTTCGTATCACGTGCAGTAATGGAAGCTCAGGGCTCAGTCTTGACGAACAAATACGCTGAAGGATATCCTGGTAAACGTTACTATGGTGGGTGTGAATTCGTTGATATTGTTGAAAACTTAGCGAGAGAACGTGCGAAAGAATTGTTCAAAGCTGATCATGCGAATGTTCAACCGCATTCTGGATCCCAAGCAAATATGGCGGTATATCGTGTTGCATTAAAGCCAGGTGAAACAATATTAGGTATGAATTTAAGTCATGGTGGACATTTAACACACGGTTCTCCAGTAAACTTCAGTGGTCAAACATACAACTTCGTAGAATATGGTGTTCATGAAGAGACAGAAATGATTGATTATGATCATGTTCAACAACTAGCGAAAGAACATCAACCGAAGCTTATCGTAGCAGGTGCAAGTGCATATGGACGTGCGATTGACTTCAAGCGCTTTAGAGAAATTGCTGACAGTGTAGATGCATTGTTAATGGTCGATATGGCACATATCGCAGGATTAGTTGCGGTAGGATTACATGAGAACCCCGTTGAATATGCAGATTTTGTCACAACGACAACACATAAAACGTTACGCGGACCGCGTGGTGGAATGATCTTATGCAAAGAAGAATATGCTAAAGCGATTGATAAATCAATTTTCCCTGGCATTCAAGGTGGACCGTTAGAGCATGTGATTGCAGCGAAAGCTGTTGCATTTGGAGAGGCGTTACGTCCAGAATTTAAAGAATATCAACAACAAGTCATCAATAACGCTAAAGTATTAGCTGAAGAATTGACGAATCAAGGGTTGAAAATTGTATCTAATGGAACAGATAATCACCTTGTGCTTGTTGACCTTCGTCCAGTTGAAGTGACGGGTAAAGTAGCAGAACATGCTTTAGATGAAGTCGGAATTACTTGTAATAAAAACACAGTACCATTTGATCCAGAATCTCCATTTGTCACAAGTGGTATTCGATTAGGTACACCAGCTGTCACAACACGTGGGTTTAATGAAGAAGATATGAAAGTTGTTGCGCGTATTATTGCTGACGTCGTAAAACATCACAATGACGAATCAGTCATTCAACGCTCTAAAGAAGAAGTGACATCATTAACAAATAAATACCCTTTATATAAAGAAGTTTATTAATGCTGTCTTGTCATTATCGCTTCAAGTAATATTTGATAGAAAAACACTTACTCACCATTAGTAATATGTTAAACTAATGGTGAGTTTTTATAATGGAGGCAATGAGAATGGAAAATGTTAAAGTATTAGATCACCCACTTATTCAACATAAATTATCATTTATTAGAGATGAGAGTACAGGGACGAAAGACTTTCGTGAACTGGTCAATGAAGTATCTATGTTAATGGGTTATGAGATTACTAGAGATTTGAAGCTTGAAGATGTAGAAATTAACACACCTGTTGAGAAGATGACTGCAAAGCGATTAGCAGGTAAAAAAGTCGCGATTATTCCAATTCTTCGTGCAGGGCTAGGTATGTCAGAAGGCATATTGAAATTGATTCCTGCAGCAAGAGTAGGTCATGTTGGTTTATATAGAGACCCTGAAACGTTCGAAGCGGTCGAATATTACGTTAAATTCCCTAAAGATATATCGGATCGTAAAGTCATTGTGACTGACCCTATGTTAGCGTCCGGCGTATCGGCAATTGATGCGATTACAGCACTTAAAAAGCGTGGTGCTAATAATATTTCATTTATGTGCATCATTGCGGCTCAAGATGGTGTTGATGCATTGGCTGAAGCGCACCCTGATGTAGATATTTATATCGCTGCATTAGATGAAAAATTAAACCATAAGAAATATATCGTCCCTGGTCTTGGTGATGCAGGTGACAGATTATTCGGAACGAAATAGGAGGACTATTGAAATGAAAAAAATTATGACGATATTCGGTACGAGACCAGAAGCGATTAAAATGGCACCGCTTGTCCTACAACTTAAGAAAGACCCAGAGCTAGAGCCAATCGTAGTGGTTACAGCACAACATCGTGAAATGTTAGACCAAGTATTAGAAATCTTTAATATCACGCCTGACTATGATTTAAATGTAATGAAACAAAATCAAACGTTATCAGAAGTGACATCACGTGTGTTAATGGGATTAGAAGATGTCATCAAAGAAGCTCAGCCAGATATGGTACTTGTTCATGGAGATACGACGACAACATTTACAGGTGCCCTTGCAGCATTCTATAACGAAACTGCTATTGGTCATGTTGAGGCAGGATTACGTACACATAATAAATATTCACCATTTCCAGAAGAAATGAACCGTCAAATGACAGGCGTTATGGCGGATTTACATTTTGCGCCAACGACACAATCAGCACAAAATCTGATCAATGAAAATAAAAAAGAGGAGACTGTTTGCATTACAGGAAATACAGCTATCGATGCATTAAATACAACGGTATCGGATGATTATGTATCAGAAGTGTTAAAATCTCACGACGGATTAAGAACGATATTACTGACAGCGCATCGTCGTGAAAATATAGGCGAACCAATGCATAATATTTTCAAAGCGGTTAAACGAATCGTCGATGAGTATGATGATGTCGCAGTTGTTTATCCAATGCATAAGAACCCTAAAGTAAGAGACATCGCAAAAACATATTTAGATAATCACGATAGAATTGATTTAATTGAACCGTTAGATGTAATTGATTTCCATAACTTTGCTCATCAAGCCCACTTTATATTAACGGATTCTGGTGGAGTTCAAGAAGAAGCGCCATCTCTTGGTAAACCAGTACTCGTGTTAAGAGATACAACGGAACGTCCAGAAGGTGTAGAAGCGGGAACATTGAAGCTTGCTGGAATCGAAGAAGAAAAAATTTATGAGTTGACTAAGGAATTGTTAGATGACGAAGCACTCTATAAATCAATGAGTGAAGCGAGTAATCCATATGGTGACGGTAAGGCATCAGAACGCATTTGTGAAAACATTAAGTATTATTTTAATATTTTAGATGAAAAACCAAAATCATTTAAATTGTAAAATAAAATGTAATGTAAATGTTATTGCAATTGAAGTTTTTATATATTATCATTACTAAAGGAATGTAACAGTTTTCATTTTTTCTGAAAACGGCAGGAGAATTAAATCCATGAAACATTTCAAAATATTTGTGCACTCGTTTCTGAAATATTACTTGGCTGCAATTTTGGCATTTGGTGTAGTCTATTGGTTTACATTGAGTCCAATATTTTTAGGATTAATCATAGGGACAATCGCTTCAACTTTATGTTCATTTGTTTGGTGCATGAAACTTCTAAGAAGTATTGAATCAGACGATATAAATATTGGAACAGGCATGATACATAGAGTTTTAATCGTCTGTGTGGCGTGTAGTTTTTGGATTAAATTTCCTGAGCAAGTTGATGTTTTAGGTGTATTAGTTGGGATTGTGTTGCATTATATCGCAATATTGATATTTTCTACAATCCGCTTAATTAAATAATGAAAGAGGTGAGGTTATGGATCATAAGGCTCCCATCTCCACATATGACTTGTTCGGTTTTCCGATTATGGTGAACTGGTCAACACTTGGCATGGCAGTTGTTGCAGCGATTATCGTCTTTGTTATTGGTATCGTATTAACGCGCAACTTGAAAGTTCGTGCAACAGGTGGACAAGTTTTTATTGAGTGGGTTATGGATTTTGTCAAGGGGATTATAAACAGCAACATGAGTTGGCAAAAGGGTGCAAAGTTTCACTTTCTAGCGATTACTTTGATTATGTTTATTTTCGTATCAAACATGCTAGGATTGCCATTTGCAATAGTTGTTGATCACGTACTTTGGTGGAAATCACCAACTGCAGATCCAACATTTACGTTGACACTTGCAGCGTTAATGGTATTACTTACTCATTATTACGGTGTGAAGGAACGCGGTTTTGGTGGATACGCTAAATCATTCACTGAACCAGTCGCATTTTTAACACCAATCAAAATAATAGAGGAGTTCTCTTCAACATTAACACTTGGCCTACGTTTATACGGTAACATTTTTGCCGGTGAGGTATTACTAGGTTTACTCGCAGGGTTAACAGCATCTTTTGGGATTTTAGGTTTTGTTGGAGCGTTTTTACCAACAATGATTTGGCAAGGGTTCTCAATATTTGTAGGCTCTATCCAATCGTATATTTTCGTTATGTTATCAATGGTATATATGTCACATAAAATTAGTGACGACCATTAAAAATAAATTAAACAAACAAATTAGGAGGAATTATTCATGAATTTATTAGCAGCAGCAATTACAATCGGTTTAGCAGCATTAGGCGCAGGTATTGGTAACGCATTAATCGTATCTCGTACAGTAGAAGGTGTTTCTCGTCAACCAGAATCAAAAGGTGATTTAATGCCAATCATGTTCATCGGTGTAGGTTTAGTTGAGGCCGTTCCAATCATCGGTGTAGTTGTAACTTTATTAATGTTATTCATGTTTTAATTAATAACTTTGACTATCCGGCGAAGTCTTCATATTTATATAAGATTTCGCCATTCTAACGTTTAGAATAATGTCTATGTTGTGTGAAAGGAGTGGAGCGTAAAGTGTTAGATTTATTCGTATTAGGAGCTGCTAGTGGCGGCGGTGTTGAATTTGGTACTATATTCGGCACATTAATAGTGTTTTTAGTTCTACTTTTCTTACTAAGTAAGTATGCGTGGGGCCCACTTAAAAACATTATGGATGAACGTGAACAAATGATTAATCGAGATCTCGATGAAGCGAAACGTGCCCGTGAAGAAGCAACGAAGCTTCAAGAAGAGAATGAACGTAAATTAAATGAAGCAAAACAAGAAATTGACACAATGCTTACAAATGCTAAGAATCAAGCTAAAACTGAGAAACAAGCGATTATTGATGAGGCAACGATGAAGTCGGATCAAATGTTAAAAGATGCACAGACTGAAATTCAAAATGAAAAAGACCGTGCAATGAATGATATTAATGATAAAGTTGCTGAATTATCTATATTAATCGCTGAAAAAGTGTTAAATAAAGAAATTAATGACAAAGATCAAAAAGATCTTGTTGAACAGTATATTCATGAGGCAGGCGATAAATAATGTCAATTCAAAGCGCCAAATCTTATGCACAAAGCTTATTCGATACTGCATTGAAGCATGATAAAGAAAAGAAAGTCCTTAAAGATTTATTAGCAATTCATGATTCTGTGAATGCACAAAAAAAATCATACTTAAACGTTGTAAACCATCCAAAGTTAAGTAAAGATGCAAGAATGGATATGATTAGTAAATCTTTTGGTGAGGCAAACAAATATGTTGTCAATACAATTAAGGTGATGGCATCTAATAATAAATTAGATTTGCTTCCTTATCTATATGAAGCATATGAAGAAGTGTATAACGAACATCTAGGGATTAGAAAAGCAACTGTTGAATCTACATATAAACTATTTGAGACTGAATTAGAACGCATTGGACAAGTTTTCGTTCAAAAGCTAGGTTTGAATAAATTAATTATGAAAAACGAAGTAAATCCATCATTAATTGGTGGTGTTCGAATTAAGATCGATACGAAAGTATACGATGGCTCAATCAAAACAAAATTGAACGATATTAAACAACGAGTTGTGCGTCATTAGAAAAGTGAAAAGGAGTGAATGACATGGCCATAAAAACTGAAGAAATCAGTGCTTTATTGCGCTCTCAAATTGAGAACTACGAACAAGATATGACCGTATCAGACATTGGTACGATTATTCGAGTTGGTGATGGTATTGCACTAGCTCATGGCTTATCAGATGTGATGAGTGGTGAACTTGTAGAATTCAAAAGTGGTGTGTTAGGACTTGCACAAAGTCTTGAAGAGGACAATGTAGGGATTGTAATTTTAGGACCTTACGATGATATTCGTGAAGGTGATGAAGTAAAGCGTACGAACAGAATTATGGAAGTACCGGTTGGTGAAGAATTAATTGGACGTGTTGTAAACCCATTAGGACAACCGATTGATGGTAAAGGTCCTCTTAATACGACGAAAACTCGCCCGATTGAAAGTAAAGCAACAGGTGTTATGGATCGTAAATCTGTTGATGAACCATTACAAACAGGGATTAAAGCGATTGATGCACTAGTACCGATTGGACGTGGACAACGTGAATTGATTATCGGTGACCGTCAAACGGGTAAAACAACCGTCGCAATCGATACAATTCTTAACCCAAAAGATGAAGATATGATTTGTGTTTACGTTGCAATTGGTCAGAAGGAATCAACAGTTCGTTCGACAGTAGAAACTCTACGTCAACACGGAGCGTTAGATTATACAATCGTTGTATCTGCAAGTGCAGCTCAACCATCTCCATTATTATATATAGCACCTTACTCAGGTGTATCAATGGCTGAGGAGTTTATGTTTAATGGTAAGCACGTATTAATCGTATATGATGATTTAACAAAGCAAGCATCTGCATATCGTGAATTATCATTATTACTTAGAAGACCACCAGGACGTGAAGCATATCCTGGGGATGTATTCTACTTACATTCACGTCTATTAGAACGTGCTGCGAAGTTAAATGATGATTTAGGTGGCGGTTCTATTACAGCCTTACCATTTATTGAGACTCAAGCTGGTGATATTTCAGCATACGTTCCAACGAACGTAATCTCTATCACAGACGGTCAAATTTTCTTGCAATCTGACTTATTCTTCTCAGGTGTAAGACCTGCAATTAATGCCGGATTATCAGTATCACGTGTTGGTGGTTCAGCTCAGATTAAAGCAATGAAAAAGGTCGCAGGAACACTACGTCTTGACCTAGCTTCATTCAGAGAATTAGAATCATTCGCTCAATTTGGCTCAGACCTTGATGAAGCAACGAAGTCTAAATTAGAACGTGGTAAACGTACTGTTGAAGTATTGAAACAAGATGCGAATAAGCCACTCACTGTTGATAAACAAGTTGCGATTATTTATGCATTAACAAATGGATATTTAGATGATATCGCTGTTGAAGATATTACTCGTTTCGAAGATGAATTCCTAAGCTGGTTATCGAACAATACTCCAGAGATTTTATCGAACATTAAAGAAACGAAACAACTACCAGATAAAGATGCTTATGATCAAGCAATTACAGCATTCAAGAAAACATTTAGTGCTTCAAAATAAAACATGTGATTAATAAAAAATAGAAGGTGGTGAATTTAATGGGATCGTTAAGAGAAATTAAAGGTCGTATTGGTGCAACGAAAAAAACAAGTCAAATCACAAAGGCGATGCACATGGTATCTAACTCAAAGTTACGTCGTGCTGAAGAGAATGCGGTGAAATATAATCCGTATATGACCAAAGTGAAAGAGACGATTTCTGCCATTGCTCAAGGCGACAATGATTCAACTCACCCAATGTTAAATAAACGACCTATTAAACGCACAGGCTATTTAGTCATTACTTGTGATAGAGGGTTAGCTGGTCCGTATAATTCAAGCATCTTAAAGAAAGTGACAGAACATATTCAACAGAATCATTCTATTGAGGGTGACACATATGAAATATTAGTCATCGGTACTGTCGGTGCTCAATTTTTGAAATCTAGAGGGTATAATGTAACTGAGACGATTACTCATCTTCCAGATCAACCATCATTCCCTGATATAAAGGCGATTACGAATAAAGCGGTAGAGCGATACACAAATGAATCATATGATGAATTGTTAATGTTTTACTCACACTTTATTACAGTGCTAGAACAAAAAGTTGTATCACAACAAGTATTACCGCTTGATCAATTAGATTTCGAATCGGAAGCGACTCAAATGGCAAGCTATGAATTTGAGCCTGACAAAGAATCAATTTTAGAAGTGTTATTACCACAATATGCAGAAAGCTTAATCTATGGTGCACTACTTGATGCAAAAGCAAGTGAGCATGCAGCTCGAATGACAGCAATGAAAGCTGCAACTGATAATGCTAAAGAGCTTATTGATGATTTATCACTTCAATATAATAGAGCGAGACAAGCAGCGATTACACAAGAAATTACCGAAATCGTTGGTGGAGCAGCGGCATTAGAATAAAGTTAGAGGAGGATGAAATTAATGACGAATGGTCAAGTAACTCAAATTATGGGACCAGTTATTGACGTACGCTTTGAGCAAGGTAAATTACCAGCATTAAACAACGCATTGTTCTTAAACGTTGAACGTCAAGGTAAACAACATAAACTAGCATTAGAAGTTGCTCTTCATTTAGGAGATGACGTCGTAAGAACAATTGCGATGGATTCAACAGATGGAGTGCAACGTGGTGCTGAAGTAATTGACTCTGGGGCACCGATCTCTGTTCCTGTTGGTGAAGAAACTTTAGGACGTGTCTTTAACGTATTAGGAGATCATATTGATTTAGGTGAAGAATTACCAGCATCAGTTCGCCGTGATCCTATTCATAGACTGGCCCCGAAATTTGATGAACTTTCTACAAACGTTGAGATTTTAGAAACAGGTATTAAAGTCGTTGACTTATTAGCACCTTATACTAAAGGTGGTAAAATTGGATTATTTGGTGGTGCTGGTGTAGGTAAGACCGTATTAATCCAAGAATTGATCAATAATATTGCTCAAGAACACGGTGGTATTTCAGTATTTGCTGGTGTTGGAGAGCGTACTCGTGAAGGAAATGACTTGTTTTATGAAATGAGCGATTCAGGAGTAATTAAGAAGACTGCTATGGTCTTCGGTCAAATGAATGAGCCACCTGGAGCACGTATGCGCGTTGCATTGAGTGGTTTAACGATGGCGGAATATTTCCGTGATGAACAAGGTCAAGACGTATTATTATTCATAGATAATATTTTCCGTTTTACTCAAGCAGGTTCAGAGGTATCGGCTTTATTAGGTCGTATGCCATCAGCCGTTGGTTATCAACCGACACTTGCAACAGAGATGGGACAATTACAAGAGCGTATTACATCAACAAACGTAGGATCAGTTACGTCAATACAAGCAGTATTCGTACCTGCCGATGACTATACTGACCCGGCACCTGCCACAGCGTTTGCTCACTTAGATGCAACGACTAACTTAGAGCGTAAGTTATCTGAGATGGGAATTTACCCAGCGGTAGACCCATTAGCATCTACATCTAGAGCTTTAACACCAGCTGTCGTTGGAGAAGAGCATTATGAAGTAGCACGTCAAGTACAACAAACGATTCAGAAGTACCGTGAATTACAAGATATCATTGCGATTTTAGGTATGGATGAGTTATCTGAAGAAGATAAGTTGACGGTTGCACGTGCAAGAAGAATTCAATTCTTCTTATCACAAAACTTCCACGTTGCTGAACAATTTACAGGTCAAAAAGGTTCATACGTTCCTGTTAAAGAAACGGTTAAAGGGTTTAAAGAAATCTTAGACGGTAAGTACGATAATGTTCCAGAAGATGCATTCCGTTTAGTCGGAAGCATTGAAGATGTTATTGAAAAAGCTAAAGATATGGGTGTAGAAGCATAATAAATAGGAGGAGATATCATGAATACAATTGAATTAGATATTGTCACTCCTAATGGTAGTGTGTTCCATGAAGAAGCAGCAGAACTCGTTGTGGTTGATACAACGGATGGTGAACGTGGATTTATGGCTAGACATACACCAACTGTTGCACCACTTAAGATTGGTAAGCTTCATGTTCGCACAACGAAAGATACTGAATACTTCGCTGTATCTGAAGGGTTCGTTGAAGTTAGACCAGAGAAAGTGACTGTATTAGTCCAATCTGCTGAGCATGTAGATGATATAGATACTGAACGTGCGAAAGCAGCGCGCGATCGTGCTAAACAATTACTTGAACAATCGAAGAATGAAGACATTGATTTCAAGCGAGCTGATAGAGCGTTAAGACGTGCAATCAATCGTATTGATGTTGCTAAGTTTAGATAATATATTTAAATCATATTAATTTGTATCACTGAATATATGAAAATATATTAGGTGATGTACGATATAATATAAAAAAATGTTATTAATGAGAAAGAACAAACCCTATTAGAGAAGGGTTTGTTCTTTCTTTGTATCATCAATCGTAAATGAAATATATTTAAATTTTAAAGATATATATAAAGAAATAATTCATAAATAAATTATGTATAATATAAGATTAAAAAACATTAAATAAAATAATAAAGCTAAAGGAGAAAATCATGCAAGATTATGCAAATTTAAGCCTGGCCTACGTACTTATATACTTATTGTCTTTTATGTTAGCCTATAATGCTTTGTTGAAACTAAATGTTGAACAATTGTTTAAAAAAGGGAGTGTCATTCAAATCCAAATTTTCGTCATTATGATCTCTACATTATTATCTTTTGGGACTACACAGTTTATTATGGAGTTATTTACACACTCAAGAAATATTCCATTTATATTTCTAATCAATACAATTTGTAATTATTTTGTAACATTAGCAACATTTTTGTTATAAAACCTTTGAATTTTATTATATTTCATATATAATAAAATTGTATTATGTATTTTCTTTAGTTTGTTTTAGTTAGATTGATAAATATTGTTTTATCTCAATAGAAATTGGATATAATATAGTAGCTTTACTTAACATAGAATCATAATGATAAATTATTATTATGAAATGTAAACAATATATCGTGATAAATAATAATTTTTAAAAAAATTATGGATATAGACATTAAACAATGTAATAAGTACTTAAATGACTATATAAATTGTACATATATACAAACATACAAATCTAATAAAGATTAATTTTGAAATATATTATCGCAACATATCGGAGGTTTATTTTATGATAGATGAATTAAGAATTAAAGGGGGCAATCGCCTTCAAGGTGAGGTACATATCGATGGTTCAAAGAATGCTGTACTTCCAATATTAGCTGCAACCTTGTTACCAACTTCAGGTAAATCTGTGTTAACAAATGTGCCGCGTTTAGATGATGTCGCTACAATCACACAAGTACTCGAACATTTAAATGTTGAGGTTGATTCTAAGTTAGAAGATAACACAGTGACATTAGATGCTAGTGGCAATATTAATTCGATGGCTCATTATGACTTTGTGTCTAAAATGAGAGCGAGTGTATTAGTTATGGGGCCATTACTTGCTAGAAATAAACATGCTCATGTTGCGATGCCGGGTGGGTGTGCAATAGGATCACGCCCGATTGATTTACATTTAAAAGGGTTCGAAGCATTAGGTGCGAACATTACAATTGGAAATGGATATATTGAAGGTGTAGTGGAAGATGAATTGAAGGGTGCCGATATTTATTTAGACTTCCCTTCAGTAGGTGCGACTCAGAATATTATGATGGCTGCGGTACTTGCAAAAGGTAAAACGGTTATTGATAATGCTGCACAAGAGCCAGAAATTGTAGACTTGGCTAACTTCTTAAATAGTATGGGTGCAAGCATTAAAGGAGCTGGAACGGCTACGATTCGTATTAAAGGGGTAGAAGAACTGAATGGAGTAAAACATTCCATCATTCCAGATCGTATTGAAGCTGGTACATTTATGGTTGCTGCTGCAATTACGAGAGGTGATGTATTGGTGAAAAATGTAATTCATGAACATTTGAGACCAGTTACATCAAAGTTACGTGAAATGGGAGCAGAAGTAACATTAAATGGCGATTCAATTCGTGTGAATGCGATTGACAAGACTTTACAAGCTGTCACAATCAAGACGAAGGAGCACCCAGGATTTCCGACAGATATGCAAGCACAAATGATGGCGTTAATGTTAACGACAGAAGGTGTGGGTCATATTACTGAGACAATATTTGAAAATCGTTTCATGCACGTTGAAGAATTCAAGCGTATGAATGCTATAATATCTGTTGAAGCAAAGACTGCTGCGATTTCTAACAGTAAGTTAAGTGGAGCGCAAGTGAAAGCAACAGACTTAAGAGCAGCCGCAGCATTAGCACTTGCTGGTTTGGTAGCTGATGGATATACACGTGTTGGTGAATTGAAACATTTAGATCGTGGATATGTTAATTTCGATTATAAATTACAATCATTAGGTGCTGATATCGTAAGAACATCTCGTCAAAAGTATCAAAATGTAACTTCTATGAATTAATCAGTATAAAATAGTAAAGTCATGAATCAATCAGTATATAATTAATAAAATTTACTTTAGAGATTATGAGTTCTATTAAGACTTCTAAATAAAGTATTTAAAAACTATTAGCTAAAATCATGTGATTTGATGATGATTGCTGATAGTTTTTTTGTGAATAACAAGATAAATTAATGATATAATATATATAATTGAAAAATATAATGTATTGAGGGGAAAGAGGTCAGCCTATGAATACTGACAAAGTGGTATTGCGTAAATTTCCATTATTCGCAAGAATTCTTATCGTGTTATATTTGGCGATATTGTTATTTATCGTCGGACTGATGATTGGGTTTGGAATTTTAGGAAATCCGATGGATGTTTTTGATTTAGATACGTGGAAGCATATTGTTGAATTAACAAAAGAAGGGTGAGTTTACTATGTTATCATTTGATGAAATTAAGGAGATTATCCCACATCGCTATCCATTCTTATTGATTGATAAAGTAGTACATGTAGATGAGAATAAAGAGGCTTTTGCTGTGAAGCAAGTTACAGGGAATGAACCTTTTTTTCAAGGTCATTTTCCTAATTATGCAGTGATGCCAGGGGTTTTAATTGTTGAAGCATTAGCTCAAACAGGTGCTGTGGCTTTATTATCTAATGAAGAGAATAGAGGAAAGCTTGCGATGTTTACTGGAATCGATAAGTGTAAATTTAAACGTCAAGTTAAGCCTGGTGATACATTAAAGCTACATGTTGAACTGACAAAAGTTCGTTTACCGATTGGAAAAGGGAAAGCTGTTGCAACGGTAAACGATGAAATTGCTTGTACATGTGAGATTTCATTTGCATTAGTGGATGTAGATGAATCGTAATTAATCTATTTAAAGGTTGTAATTTTGAATAATAAATAATTAATTAATGAAATTACAAAAATAATTCAATCACTTAATAATAAAAGCAACAATTATAAAATAACGCTAATGAGAACAATAAATCCCATTAGCGTTATTTTATATGTAAATTTGTTATTTTAAGTTGTAAAAATAGTAATTATAAGAATTTAGATTAAAAAATGTTCTTATATATAATTTATGAATTCACGAACTATATAAATTTAAAAAACTTATAAAAAAGTTGATAAATAATGAAGTTATTCGATTTCTTCTGAATTGATATGTTCTTCTTTTAACTTTGGCTTAGATTGCATATGACGATCGAATGTCTTTGTCAAATCCTCGCCCGTATGACCTTCTTCTATTAATTGCTTCAATAATTGTTCTGCATAAGTTTGACGTTGAGTATGGATTTTGCAATCCATAATGACAGAAAGCTCATCGTCCAGTTCGAGAAAATCTACAATTTTCGCACTAAATAAAGCGGGGTCATTGGTTGGCCTCGTAATCATTACACGAATATCAATCTGTTCACCTTGCTCATATAATGATTGGAAATATTCTTGATGATCAAGTTCGATGCAAATTTCTAAAAGCCAACCTTCAGTCGTCGGAGATTTATCAATAATGATACCTTCTCTTACTAGGAATTCATTAATTCGTTGTTCGTCCACAATTTGAAAACGTATGACATTAAAAGCACGCATGAAAATCACCTTTCTTTATTTCATTCAATTCATTAATATTAGTTAATAAATGAATTATTACTAAAATATTTATATGTAAAAAATTTTAAAATCTTTTATTTTTAATAGATTATGAATGGTGCTAACAATAAATAAAATATAGTAAGCTAAAAATTTAATTTATGATTAAATCAGTATTATTATATCATGAATTGAACTTTGTCTATATGTTCAAGACAAGATATATTATGTGTGAAAGGAGGTGGACACATGATAAATCGCATTGTCTTAATTGGAAGAGTTGCAAGTGACTATCGATCATACAAATTTGATAATGGTGGTAATGTTATATCATTTATTGTTGCAGTGAATAGACCATTTAAAAACAAATCAACAGATGAAAGAGAAAGCGACTTCTTTATCGTAAAGGCATATAATAAAACGGCAGATATAATTACAACTTATTGTTCTAAAGGAGAACAAATTGGTATTGCAGGGTCACTTCGATCACGTAAATACAAAGGCGATGACAATATAGAACGATATATTAATGAAGTGATTATAGAGACAGTTCAATTAATTGAACCTAAAAAGACAAATCAAGATGTGAAAAATATGATGGATGATATACAATCAGCAGAAGATCTATTTGGTAAGAATAATGATTCTAGCATTGAAAATGTTCAAAACAGTATCAATATAATTAAAAATCATCAAAAATCCCAACAAAGATCTAATGTAAAAACACATGATGAAGATAAAGAATATACGAATCACTCTCAATCAACTAATAATCATATAAATAATGAAGAAATAGGTGATGATAAAAATAAAGAAGCTGTATTAAGCTAATCGTTTAATTGATTAGATTGCTGACAGAAGATGCTCATTAAAATTGAATAAGTATAAAAACACCTACATGTTGATGATGAATTCCTCCTTTAATATTCTTATGAAATATTCTTTATATTAGTTAATTAAGAAGTACTTAAATATAAAATTTGATAAGTTTTACCCCCGACTTATTGAACTTTATTTGATATTAAGTGTTTATCAACAAACAGTTCTATTATTATACATCTATTATTTATATGATTATATGTATAACTATCATATTAAGAAATATTAATGAAGATGATTTCAAGATAATCTACTGCGTTAAATATTAATTAAAATTTTAAATCTCATAATAGATGAATGATACGTTTTTATTATATGAACCATCATCTAAACTCCCTCCTAATAATAAATTTTAATAGATTCTATATATTGCAAAATAGATTGTAAAATGATGAATACTTTAGTTGTTAGGAGTGCTGCCTGACAATTAAGGTATTCTTTAATCATTTCAATGTTAAATTTCCATCTCAAATCGAACCAATAAAAATTAAGATTTATATTAATGTTTTGTCATTGTTATGACTTTAAATTGTTTTTATGAATCCACGTGTGATTAAAATACAATTAAAAGGGTAATCAAAAAATATATGATTTTGGGAAATATATCTAGAAAATAAATTAGTAATTAAGTTGAGAAATATAAATGATGGCCAAATTATTATTTAGCATTAAGTTAAGTAATAAATTTAAAGTCGTTTATACATAGAAAGAAGTCAATGGTGTTTGTATTATTTTGTAACATCATGATTCAATTAATCATATAAAAACATATATAATTAAAAGAAATAAAAAGTAAAATAGGAGGTTATTTCTTGTTAGTTCAAGTGAAGCAGTTCGAACCGACTAAAGTTTATTATAGCGATTACAAGATTATTTTTGAATTAGAGCGTAATGATATTATTCTTAAATTTAATGAGATAGAATATAAATTGGATCAAAGTGGTAAGTTGACGGTGTCTTTTGATAATAATCACGAGATCGACCATACAAATGATGAGCTTTATTTTAAGACGGGTGAAGAAGTTTATAATATTAATATGTACCAATTAAATAAGTACTCGAATATTTCAGAAGTCATTACAAATAAATATTTGTTAAAAGTAAATGCGGCAAAAAAAGGTGAAACAAATTTTGAAATGACAAGTTTTAAAGGGCATTCGATGAAGAAAGTGATTCGAAAAGAAGGTGCTAACTATAATTCATTGAGTATTCAAAATGAAAAAGTGAATAGTGTTTATAATATAGAATATGAAGATGATCATGAACAGATTAATACAAAATTATTAACGGATGAATTAATAGATAGCCTTGAGCATGATAATAAAAAAAGAATAATTGATCATATGTTGAAGAACCATAATATCAAGGGTTTAGAAAGGTTATTTAATGAAGAATCATAATATAAATTCATATAGGTGACACAGCTATGTAATACAACTGTAAAAACATAGCTGTGTTTTTTACGTTGTTGTAACCTATTGCGTCGATTTCTCTGTTACGATGGATATTGAGTTAAAACATATTTATATATGAAATTATTAAAATATGAAATGAATCGTTAATTAATGGAGGATATTATATAATGAAAAAAATCGTAACTGTTGGAGCTGTCGCTGCATTCGCCACTGGGTTAGCATATAATAGTGCTGATGCATCAGAACAAACGAACCATACTGTAAAAACTGGAGATACTTTATTTGCTATCGCACAAAAATATAATACTTCAGTGAGTGAATTGAAATCATTGAACAATATTTCAAGCCATTTAATTTATCCAAACCAGGTGATTAAAGTATCAGCTGGAGAAGAGGAAGTATCAACTCAAGTTGCATCGAAATCAGAAGCTAAAGAATCAAATCAATCAGGCAATGTATCAGCTTCAACATACAAAATACAATCTGGAGACACTTTATATAAAATTGCACAGAAATATAATACTTCTGTATCGGCATTAAAATCATTGAACAATTTATCAAGCGATTTAATTATTGCGGGTCATACATTAAAGGTTTCAGGAGAAGCGACTCCGTCAAAAGTAGAGAATACAACAGTAAAAACAGAAGTGAAAAAAGAAGATATTACACAAAACACTACAAATGTTACTACACATAAGGTGCGCTCTGGAGATACATTAGGTAAAATTGCAAAGCAATACAATACATCAGTTGCAAAATTACAATCATTAAATAATTTATCTTCATATATGATTTATGCTGGAACGACATTAAAAGTAGATGGTGAAGTATCTAAAGTTCAAGCAGCACCGAAGCGTCAAGTTGAAGCAAAACCAGAACCTAAGAAAGCAGCACCACAACAAACGCAAGTTGCTAAGCCTCAAGCTAAGAAAGCACCTGTTACAAGTCAATCTACAGGACGCACTATTCGCGTTGAAGCCACTCACTACACAGCATTCTGTGCTGGATGTATCGGAATTACTGCAGCTGGATACGATGTTCGTAATACAATCTATGCGAAAGGTTTACGTGTTGTTGCTGTAGACCCACGTGTTATTCCATTAGGATCAAAAGTGAGAGTGTCAACACCATATGGTTCATTTGACGCAATCGCTGGTGATACAGGTGGAGCAATTAAAGGAAACAGAATTGATATTTTAGTTGGTTCTCGTGGAGAAGCATTAAACTTAGGACGTGTTGGCGCGACGGTTACTGTATTAAGATAATTTAATTCATTTAATAGTAATTGTTAATTTAATTAAGTAATTTTCTAACAATACTGATTTTTATATACTATACAGAAAGATGTCCGATATTAGGTGTCGGACATCTTTCTGTAATATAACTGTAATTTTTAACTGAATTTATTATCTTCTTGTAACCTATGAAACATTTATATTTGTTAAAGTATTAACTAGTCGAAGCGAGATATGATTTTTATTTAACACAAATAAGTCAATTTATCTCGTATGTATAAAAGTATTAAGCAAGTTTTAGAAACACGAAGCATATAATTAACGAATATTAAATATAGGATTATTATTAGGAGGATTTTTATTATGAAGAAACAAGCATTAACATTAGGTACAGCAGCATTACTTTCAACAGGAATTACAGCAAGTGTAAACGCGGATACTCAACATACAGTTCAAAAAGGTGATACTTTATCAGAACTTGCATTAAACTACAACACAACAGTTGATGCATTAAAATCATTAAATAACTTATCAAGTGAGTTAATTTTAGTAGATCAAAAATTAGTAGTAGATAAAGAAGACTCTGAAGCTGTTAAATACCATGATATTCAAAAAGGTGATACTTTATTCTTAATTGGTAAACAATACGGTAAAACTGTTCAACAATTAAAAGCATTGAATGATTTAGAATCAGACTTAATTATTGCAGGTGAGAAATTAATCGTTGATAAAAAAGAATCAGCGAATAGTGTTGTTCAAAAACCAGTACAACAAAAAGTACATCAACCAGCAGCACCTCAAGTTGCAAAACCAGCAGCTCAAAAAGAAATCAAAGCTGAAAAAGTAGAAGAAAAACAAGAAATCAAGCAACAAGCACAAAACAATGCACAAGCAGCAGAAAAAGCTGAGCAACAAAAGCAACAAGCTGAACGTGTAGCAGCTCAAAAAGCGGCAGAACAAAAAGCGGCAGAACAAAAAGCGGCAGAACAAAAAGCGGCAGAACAAAAAGCGACGGCTGAGCGTCAAGCACAAGCAGAGGCTCGTCAAGCACAACAAGAAAAAATTGCAGCGCAAAAAGCTGCGGAACAAAAAGCAGCAGAAAAACGTGCTCAAGCACAAAAAGCACAACAACAACGTGCTAAAGCACAACAAGTATCTAACGGACGTACAATCCGTGTATCAGCAACACACTATACTGCAGGATGTGCTGGATGTTCAGGAATTACTGCAACAGGCATTGACGTACGTAACTCAATCTATGCAGGTGGTAAGCGTGTCATTGCAGTAGATCCACGTGTCATTCCATTAGGTTCAACAGTTCAAGTGACTACACCATACGGTTCATTCACAGCGATCGCTGGTGATACTGGTGGAGCAATCAAAGGAAATATCATTGATATTTTAGTTGGATCAAAAGGTGAAGCTTACTCTAAAGGACGTACTTCTGCTACAGTAACAATCTTAAACTAATATAAAGTATTAAAAGGATATTATCATATGAAGAGATTTAAGCATAAAGCTTAAGTCTCTTTTTTACTCTATCTTTTATTTGACGAGTTGCGTGTCAAAAGCGTACAATAGAAATAAATAAATCCACTAGGGGTGCCGTGACGGCTGAGATGATGAGTGTCAATCCCTTATACTTGAACTAGATAATGCTAGCGTAAGGAAGTGGGCTTAAAGGTGATAGATTAAGCACCGATATACCCACATGCAAGGGCTGCATTGTGGGTTTTTTATATGTTCAATATATTGTTGCTAACAAATACATAGTTTTGTGAAATATAAATTTATATTATTAATTTTAAGGAGTGTATATGTATGTCACAATCATTAAGTGAGTCACTTAAATCATTAGCGAGTCCAATCATCAATCAAATTTATAATGATGACTTTATTCAATCAATGTTAGATGGATCAACACCTAAAGGAAGTATAGAACACTATTTACGTGCTGATCATCAATATTTGAATGAATTCGCTAAAATTTATGCATTATTGGTTCCGAAAGCACATACGAATGAAGAGATGAACTTCTTGTTATCTCAAATAGACTTTGTCATTAATGGTGAAGTGGATGCACATTATTTTTTATCAGAATATGTAGGCAAAAGCTATGAAGATATTATTAAAGGACACCACCATTGGTATCCGAGTGCAGATCATTATGTGAAACATATGTATTATCAAGTCAATATGAGAGAAGATATTGCTTACACGGTTGCTGCCATGTGTCCTTGCCCATATGTATATCAACAACTTGCATTAAAGATGAAAGAACACCATTCATTAGAAAGCAATCATCCGATGTTAAAGTGGATTGATTTCTATGTCGAAGGTATGGATGAACTGTTAGAGTATTTATTTAATTGGATTGACCAAAGTGCTGAGATGATGTCACAAGATGAAGTAGAAGATGTAAAGATGAATTTCCTACAAAGTTGTGAGCATGAACGTAAGTTCTTTAATATGAGTTATCAACAAGAAGATTGGATGTGGAATAACGATGAACAATAAATTAATGACAACTTTAAGTATTGCAGGAACAGATCCAACGGGTGGTGCAGGTGTATCGGTTGATATGAAAGTATTTCAATCAAGAGGTGTCTATGGGATGGGTGTAACAACGAGTGTCATCGCACAAAATACACTCGGTGTTCAACAAATACACCATTTACCATTAGATATTATAGAAGCACAATTGAACAGTGTCTTTGATGATATTACCCCTGACGCGATTAAGACAGGCATGATTGCAACGAAGGATATGATGGAAGTGGTACTACCTTATATTCAAAATGGTGATATTCCATATGTGTCAGATCCCGTTATGATTGCCAAAAGTGGAGATGCATTAATAGAAGAAGAAACAGTCAACATATTAGTCAATCAATTATTGCCGAATGCAACAGTTGTTACGCCGAACATTCCAGAAGCAGAACGAATTACAAACATGAAGATTGAGACACTTGATGATATTAAATTGTGTGGTAAACGGTTTATTGAAGAGATTGGTTGTGAAAGTGTCGTTGTAAAAGGTGGTCACTTACAAGGAGATGCAACAGACTACTTATTCATTAAAGGTCAAGAAATGATCGTATTAAATGGGGAGCGTTTTGATACAGAACATACACATGGGACAGGTTGTACATTCTCAAGCGTTATTACATCAGAGCTTGCGAAAGGACATAATATTGAAGATGCCGTACGTATTGCGAAAGCTTATATTGAAGCGGCGATCAAACATACACCAGAGTTAGGGCATGGAAGAGGCCCGGTGAATCATTTTGCGTATTCGTCGAATGACGAATAGATAAAACATAAATAAAAATATAGTAACAGGTGCAAATTAAATTGAATGAGTGATGAGGAATTAATAGTAAATGAATAAGGAATGATTCAATGAATTTAAATACATTAAGACAAGTTAATCCATTAGTCGTATGCCAGACTAATAGTGTCGTCACACACATGACAGCAAATCATTTAATTGCATTGGGCGCATCACCTGTCATGAGTGAAGCACCGAATGAACAACATGAAATGCTCCAATATGCTCATGCATTATTGATTAATATCGGCACTTTAAATGATCAGAAGCTTGAGTATATGCATCATGCAATGAAGGTCGCAAATGAACTAGAAGTTCCGATTATACTAGATCCAGTTGGAGCAGGAGCTACATCGTATAGAACGAAAACGGTTCTTAATATGATAGACAAATATAAAATTGCTGTATTGAAAGGGAACTTTGGTGAAATTGCGTCGCTCGTTGGTGCATCAGAGGCAATGAAAGGTGTAGATTCGCAATTTGATGGTAGTGAAGATGACTTGATTGCCATTGCCAAAAAAGCACATGATATGTTTTCGTGTAACATTGTAATTACGGGTGAACGAGATATTATTTATACATCAGATAAATATGAAACATATACATCTGGCACAGTGCTATTTACGAAAATGACAGGGGCTGGGTGTGTGTTAGGGAGTATCATTGGTGCAATGTATTCACCGATGGATAGTTTTGAATCGATAAAATACGCATTATTCACTTATCATACCGCAGGGATGAATGCCGAAGAGATTGTAACATTGGATAGACCCGGTGCATTTCAAGTTGAACTATTAAATCAATTACACCATGTTTCAGACGAAGAAGTGAGGGTGTTATTCGATGATAGAGCATAATGATATGAGTCTTAACAAACATCTACGAAATAATCGTGATCGCTTTAACTTTAGTAGAGAAATGCTCTCTTTATACTACATACAAGGATCAAATGATTCGGCAGGTGAGCCGCTAGAGACGATTGAATTCGCTCTTAAAGGTGGAATCACTTGTTTCCAATATCGAGAGAAAGGGACAAATGCTCTAGAAGGACAAGAAAAAATAAACTTCGCTAAACGTATTCAATCGCTCTGTCATCAATATGAAGTACCGTTCATTGTAAATGATGATGTTGAACTCGCATTACATTGTGATGCCGATGGTATTCATGTTGGACAAGATGATACATCGATTGAAGAGATTTATCCACAATTTAAAGATAAGATTATAGGATTGTCTGTGGGGAATAAGGATGAATATACTAGTTCAAAAGATGTATTACAATATGTAGATTACATAGGAACAGGACCAGTATATAATACACTATCTAAACACGATGCAGGTGATTCAATCGGGACTAAAGGAATACAACAGATGAGAGCAATTGATCAACGTATGCCGATGGTGGCCATTGGTGGTATTCAATCTAACGATATTCAGTCCATTATCGAAGCGGGAGCAGATGGAGTCGCTATCATATCAAGTATTAGTCGAGCGAAAGACCCAGAACTTGCAACGCGTAAGTTGAGAGAAGTGTTGAATCAAGTGAAGCGTTAATCTTATTAATAAGTCATTTAATGGTTAGTAAAATTGTTTAATATAAAAAGGACGGTCTAATAGTTTTTGTTTAAACGTGTCACGACATATGATAAAATACAACTTATGTGAATAATATAGAGGTGACAGAATGAAAAAGAAAATATTTTTACCGTTCTTACTGCTCAGTGTCGCGATGCTGTTAGCAGGGTGTAATTACGAAAACAAAGAAGATCGTACAGGTTTCTTCTATAACGTCTTCGTTGCACCGATGGACTCATTGATACATTGGCTCGGACCAATTTTAGGCCATAACTATGGATTGACGATTATTGTGATTACATTAGTCGTTCGTCTTGCACTATTCCCATTAATGATGAACACATACAAGTCACAAGCTGTAATGCGTGAGAAGATGGCTTTAGTTAAGCCTGAAATGGAGCGTGTTCAAAAGAAAGTGAAAGTCGCAACAACGCAAGAAGAGAAAATGGAAGCACAACAAGAGATGATGGCATTATACAAGAAACATAACATCAATCCTTTAAATATGGGTTGTTTACCAATGTTAATTCAAATGCCAATCGTTTTAGGTTTATACTATGCATTAAGGTTCCCAACAGAAGGCGGGATTACAGAGTATCCGAATTTCTTATGGATGAATTTAACGGAACCAGATATTTTAATTACGCTCGTCGCAGGAATTGCATATGCAGTTCAAGCGTGGATTTCATTGCAATTTATCCCTGAAGAACAGAAGCAACAGATGAAAATCATGATGTTAATTTCACCGATTATGATTATGTGGATCTCATTTATATCTCCATCAGCGTTAGCGTTATACTGGGCAGTCGGTGGTATTTTCATCGTCTTCCAAACGTGGTTAGGGAACAAGTTCTATCGTTCTAAGTCAACAGAGGAGTTAGCGGAATCATCAGAAGAATTGACTCAAGATCAAGCTGAAGAGATCGAACATCGTAAGAATACAGAAGTTCGTTCAAAGAAAAAGAAGAAACGTAAATAACAGTAAGGTGCAATAAGGTACTATTATATATAATAATAGTACCTTATCACTTATTGGAAACTGATTAAGGCATTTAACATGAATATCAGTATATAGAATAGAAATAATATGATAAAGTATATTCCCTTAAAGTTGGATCGATATCTAATTTTGAGGTTTTTTTATGTCTATATATGATATATTAAATGTACGTTATCACTATTATTTAAATAGGCGGTCAATGAAATAGATGAAAAAATATAAAAATATTATCATATCATGGTTAACATTTTGTACTTTATTAATTATAGGCGCAATTTACACGTTCTCTATACCTTATTTCGGTTTTTATGGATTCCAAGCATTGTTTGCTGAACTCGGATTAGAAGACTGGTTGTTTTATGAACTTGCTTTTGATGGTTATTTACTGAATCTAATATATTTTACGGTATTCTTATTCTGTGCCTGGTTATTAATGGAGACGATTGGTACTATTTTGAGATTATTATTGATTAAAGGGGTCATTAGTTTTCGTCATATGATTGTGAAGGTCGTTGCACTTGTCGTGGTCGTACTATTAAATACATTCATTATGAAACATATTATATTAGAAGTTTTTACAACGATTCATATGAGTTATGGATTCTTGATGACATCATATAGTGTGATATACATTATTCAGTTTTTGATCGATAGAATGTATAATGTTGAAAATAAATAAGCATACCTCATCATATGAAGAGGTATGCTTATTTAATAATATAAGTGTATTTTAATACTATTTTGATTGATTATACTTCGTTAAAAATTTTATAAAACCGGAGATATTAATCTTGCGATGGCTTCTTTGCACTTAATGATTAAGCTTCGTTCATTGTATATTTCTTTTGTGAGCTTCGTTGAATGCTTAATATCTTCTTCATACGCTTCAAGTGTTTTTTCTGCAAGTTGTTTATCATAGACGAATGCATTAATTTCGAAGTTCAGTGCAAAGCTACGGTTATCGAAGTTCGCTGTTCCAATGCTTGAAACTTCTCCGTCAATCACCAACGTTTTCGCATGTAGGAATCCTTTCTCGTAGATATAAATATTTGCATTGGTGTCTAATAATTCTCCAACATTGTAGTAAGTACCCCAATAGACGAGTGGATGATCTGGTTTGTTTGGAATCATGATATTCACTTCGACGCCACTCATCGCGACAAGTTTGATTGCGTCTAAAAATGATTGGTCTGGGATGAAGTATGGTGTTTGGATATAGACACTTTGTTTCGCACTGGTAATCATCTTTAAGTAACCGTATTTAATTTGTTCCCATGGTTCGTCGGGACCGCTCGTTCCGATTTGAATTGGGGTAATGTTGCGTGTGTGTTCTGCGTGATGTATTTCTGGACAATAATTTTTATCCAAGATTAATTTTCTATGCTTATGATGTGAGTTCCAATCCGTTGTGAATCGATATTGCAATGCTCGTACTGTTTCACCTGTGATTCTTAGATGATTATCTCGCCAATAGCCGAACTTTTTGTGCGTTCCTAAATATTCATCACCAACATTGAAACCACCAACATAGCCTATGATTCCATCAATAACAACAATTTTACGATGGTTTCGATGATTCATCCGTGTATTAATGATAGGAAACCATGAAGGGAAGAACCGTTCAACTTGACCACCGAGTTTTATGAGTTCTTTAAAGTTTTGATAGTAAAGTGTTCTTGAGCCTAAATCATCGTATAATATTCTAACATGAACCCCTTGTCGTTGCTTTTCAACGAGTAATTCATAAATCGATTTACCAAGTTCGTCCATCTTGAATATGTAGTATTGGACGTGGATATGATGTTTTGCATTCATAATATCACGTTTAAGTTGAGAGAATTTGTTGTGTCCGTCTGTAAATAATGTGATGTCATTATGCGTTGTAATAAATGAATTATTATTGTTGAGTAGTAGTCTAGCGAGTTGATCATGTCGATTAATCGTAGGGTTTCCGAATGACAGTGAATTATCTTTCAAATCTTCGAGCTGTGTTTCAACGTCTTTCTTTATGATGGGTAAAAACTCTTCATTTTTGAAAATTTGTTGCTTATATATTGTTCGTCCGAAGAGTAGGTAGATGATGAATCCGACGATAGGGATAAAGAAAAGAACCAGAATCCATGCCCACGTAGCCATAGCTGTTCTACGTTCTAGAAATATAATGGATAATACGAGTAAGAAGTTGATGATAAATAGCCCGATTAAGATCCAGTTGAATATTTGTGTGAAGTTAATTGAATGCATGAATTCAATCATTGTATCCCATAGATTGATGAAATGTTCCATAGCGTTACCTCTTTTTTGTAGTGATTAATTTTAATTACTTATAGTATATCAATTTTTGAGCCGCATCGTATTGATGTCTTATGATATGATAGAAAAAATTAACAAAATCTTCACATTGAAAGTGTATCTTTCATCCTCATTGGGTAGTATAATATAGATAACCTTAAAGAAACAGGAGTTGATTCGGATGACGAATCGTATGAAAGTAAACCATATCGTATCGATGTTGACAGAGATTGGCGTCAAAGTTTCAAAAACAAAATCACGTGTTGATATTCGTAAATCTATCCCACAAATGAATGTTGAAAAATTGAAATTAGATCGTATTTAATGATATAATACGGTTGTAAATTAAAGTAAAACACTTAAAGTATGCTCACTTTAAGTGTTTTTTTCATCTATAATGTTGTGAAAACGTTTAATAATGCATTGGTCAGCATTTAAGTTAGAAGGAGGTATTTGTACATGGAGACATTTAAAATTACTGAGAATTGTCTATGCTTAATCTTTGGTGAATCGATTGATGAAGAAGTGAATCGTAAAATTGTCAATTTAAAGAATAAGATTGATGATATGCAGATTGATGGGATATATGAAGTTGTTATCTCATACAATCGACTGTATATTTATTTCAATGATGATATATTGACGCACGATGGGTTAATTGACGTAGTGAACACTGTGAATATTGAGGAAGATGATGTGCGTATGCAACGGACCATTGTGATACCGGTTTGTTATGAAGCGCCACATGCTTTAGATATCGATGAACTTGCGCGTGATAATGATTTGACCGTTGAAGAGGTGATTAAGTTACATACAGAGCGTAAATATTTAGTGTATATGCTTGGGTTTATGCCGGGATTCCCTTTTTTAGGTGGGTTAGATGATCGATTAATGAAACCGAGGAAACAAACACCACGTAAAGAAATTCCAGCTGGATCTGTTGGTATTGCCGGTGGACAAACAGGTATGTACCCTTATAAGTCTCCTGGAGGATGGAATATTATTGGTAGAACACCATTAATATTATTCGAATTTGATCGTGAGCCTGAAGTGTATTATGAACCTGGTGATTATATTCAGTTCAAATCGATTACTGCTCAGGAATTTGATGAGATTCAACAGCGTGTGCTTCAGAAGGAGTATGACGTTGAAGTATTGGAAGGTGATGAATAATGAGTATAGAAGTGATACATCCTGGGATGTTTTCAACGATTCAAGATGCCGGTCGACATGGACTACAACATAAAGGGTTATCTCCTGCAGGTGCTATGGATTACAAAAGCTTTATGTTAGGCAATTTGATGTTAGAAAATGATAACCCAGTTAGTATTGAAATGACCATGCAAGGTGGCGTATTCAAATTTAATAGTGATGTTGCATTTATCATTACAGGTGCGGATATGAATGCTGATATTAATGGGGATGCGATATCGAATCAAATCGTCTATAACGCGAAAGCGGGGGAAGTGTTGACGTTTAGACAAGTCAACAATGGTTATAGAACATATTTAACTGTGAAGAATGGATTTGACATTGAAACGATTAAAGGAAGCTACGCTACACATACTAAAATCGGCATCGGTGGATTAAATGGTCGTACACTTCAAGCAGATAATATTATTCCATTGAAGGATCCTAAGACGATGCCTACGAAACGTATTAATACATTTGAAATTGATAAAATGGATCATATCCGTTTCATACCAGGAAAACAATATCATCGATTCAAAGATGTGCATGTCATACCGAATTATGCCTATGAAATCTCTAATACTTCTGACAGAATGGGTATTCGATTAACAGGTGAACGCATTGACGTTAAGCACGGACATGATATCATCTCAGAGCCGATTCCACTGGGTTCAATTCAAGTGTCAACAGACGGCCAACCGATTATCTTAATGAATGATCGTCAGACGGTTGGTGGATATGTAAAACTCGGGACAGTATATTTTGCGGACTTGCCTAAGCTCGCTCAAAAAGCACCAGGTAGTGAGATATATCTTGTTGAAGGAACACTTGAAGAGGCGATCGCTGAGAAAGAAGAAATGATTAATCGACTGAATGAAGTGTCCAACCGAGCATATGACATTCGACATACGAGTCGTCGAATAGAACAATTATTGAAAAGGACGGTGTAGATGATGAGTCAAACAGAAAAGCTAGAACAATTGATTCAAATGATGAATGAAAATGAACTTAAAGTCATCTCAATTAAAGAAGGAGAAGACGAATATTATATCGAGAAAGCAATCAAAGAAGTACAACAAGTACCAATCCAATACCCTCAAATACCTATGGATGGATCACAAACAATGGGTTCAAGTGAGATGAATGACAACAGTGAACAAACAGATCATGTCCAGAAGTCACAACTCGTTGGGACATATTATAATATGCAAGAAGAAGGCGTCAAAGCTCCATTCATTAGTGTCGGCGATAAAGTTGAAAAAGGAGACCGCATCGGTGTAATCGAAGCGATGAAGGTGATGAACGATGTATTCGCTGATGTATCTGGAATCGTCGAAGAAATATATGTGAACAATGGTACACCAGTTGGGTATGATGATCCTTTAATTAGAATCAAAGAAAAGTAGGTGATAGTCATGAAAAAAATACTAATCGCTAATCGGGGAGAAATTGCGATACGTGTCATAAGAACGTGCAAAAAGATGGGCATCAAAACAGTCAGTGTCTATTCCAACACAGATCAAGATGCGCTTCATGTTGCAATGGCTGACGAAGCGTATTGTATTGGTCCGTCAAATGCAAAAGATAGCTACTTAAATATGAATAACATCATCACAGCCGCTGAAATGACTGGTGCGGATGCAATTCATCCAGGTTACGGCTTCCTAGCTGAAAATTCTAACTTTGCTAGACGTTGTGCCGAGAATAACATTATATTTATCGGTCCGACGCCGGAGACGATTGATGCGATGGGTGATAAAGCAGAAGCACGTAAAACGATGGTGAAGGCAGGCGTTCCGGTTATACCTGGTTCAAAAGATGTCATTCCAACGATTGAAGAAGCCCGTCAAAAAGCACATGACATCGGTGCACCACTTGTCATTAAAGCAGTAGCCGGTGGTGGCGGCAAAGGGATGAGAATTGTAAGAGATCTGGAAAACTTTGATAATTTATTTCACTCTGCCAAAAATGAGGCATTAAATGCATTTGGTGATGATAGAGTGTACATAGAGAAATTCATTCGAACGGCACGTCATATTGAAGTTCAAGTGATTGGAGATGGGCACGGTGATGCTGTTCATCTATATGACCGTGACTGTTCGGTCCAACGGAATAACCAGAAGTTAATCGAAGAAGCACCTGCAGTGATTGTGCCACAAGATGTTAAAGATCGAATGACGCTTGATGCAGTTAATGCAGCAAAGAACATTAACTATGCTGGTGCTGGAACACTTGAGTTCTTGTATGTTGAAGAAACAGGTGAATATTACTTCTTGGAGATGAACACGCGAATTCAAGTAGAGCATACCGTGACAGAAATGGTTACAGGCATTGATATTGTTGAACAACAAATCAAAGTTGCATTATTTGATACGTTCGAATTAACACAAGATGATATCCAAGTGACTGGATTCGCACTTGAGTGTCGAATTAACGCTGAAGACCCTGACCACGGTTTTAGACCTTCACCGGGAAAAGTTGAACAACTCTTCTTACCGAGTGGACCGGGCGTTAGAATTGATACATTCTTATATCAAAAATATATGATATCACCGTTCTATGACTCTATGATTGCGAAAGTCATTACATTTGATAACACGAGAGAAGGCGCAATTAATCGAATGAAGCTTGCGCTAGACGAGATGGTCATTGGTCAATTCAAGACAAATCTTTTATATCAATACCGTATTTTACAACATCCAAGGTATATGAATAACTTAATCGATATTAAATTTCTTGAGAAAAACTATTTCCTAGAGGGGTGACATTGATGACTAATACGATAGATTTAAATGCAGATTTAGGTGAAAGTTATGGACCTTTTAAGAAAGGTAATGATGAACAAATCATTCCACTCATTTCATCTGCCAATATTGCTTGTGGGTTTCATGCTGGAGACTATCTTGTGATGGATCAAGCCATACAATTGTGTCGTGAACACGGCACTGGTATTGGAGCTCATCCAGCATATCAAGACATTATGGGATTTGGAAGGCGTCATATGGTCTATTCGTATGATGAAATTGAAGCATTGATAACTTATCAAATTGGTGCGTTATATGCATTTTGCATCCGTCATGGTGTCACATTGAACCATGTTAAACCACACGGTGCATTATATAATGATGCTGCAAAGGATAAACAGTTATCTGAAGCCATTGTCAATGCAATTTATGCAATTGACCCGAAATTAAAAGTGATGGGACTCAGTGGCAGTTTGCTCACTCAAGTTGCCGAAGCTAAAGGAATGACGGCGATTCACGAAGTATTTGCCGATCGGAACTACAATGATGACGGCACACTTGTTTCCAGAACTTTAGACAATGCAATGATAGAAAATACAGAGCAAGCGATAGATCATGTTCTACAGATGGTTACAGAAGGGACAGTGACAACAGTGACAGGTAATAAAATGCCGCTCAAAGCCGATTCAATTTGTGTGCACGGTGATGGTGCACATGCATTACAATTTGTTGAGCAGATTAGTGATGCATTAAAGAAAGAAGGCGTATTCGTCAAAACAATATAGGAGGTCATTTATGGAGCAATATAATAACAACACATTAAATAGAAGAAGGTTAATGCTTGGCGCAATATTCTTAATGGTGACGTCAGCAGTAGGACCGGCATTTTTAACACAGACAGCAGTATTTACAGAACAGTTTGCAGCAAGCTTTGCATTTGCAATAATATTAAGTGTCATTATTGATATTGGAGCGCAGTTAAATATATGGCGAGTGCTTACAGTCGCGAACAAACGTGGACAAGACGTTGGAAATATGGTATTACCAGGACTGGGAAGCTTAATTGCAATTTTAATCGTTATTGGCGGATTAGCATTTAATATTGGTAACATTGCTGGTGCTGGTATGGGCTTTAACGCACTACTTGGATTAGATACTCGAATCGGAGCAATTATTGCTGGAGTATTGGCAATTATTATTTTCTCATCGAGGAATGGAACGAAAGTAATGGACGTTGTGACACAACTACTTGGAATTACATTGTTAGTCATTATCGGGATTGTGATGATTAAAGTACAGCCACCATATCAAGAGGCAGCGACTAAAATGATTATACCAGATGATCCGATGAGTTTAGTCATGCCAATCATTACAATTGTTGGTGGATCTGTTGGAGGATATATTACCTTTGCTGGTGCGCATCGATTAATTGAAGCGGGTGTCACAGGAGAAGAGAATTTAGATTTTGTATCTAAATCGGCGAATATCGGTATTATTACTGCTGGTATTATGAGATTCTTACTGTTCTTAGCCGCATTAGGTGTTATTACAGCGGGCGTTACGTTGAGTAAGGATAATCCACCGGCGACCATCTTTGAGTATGCATTAGGAGATGTAGGTCTTAGAATCTTCGGACTTGTGTTGCTTATTGCGGCGATTACTTCAGTGATTGGTGCGGCGTATACGAGTGCATCATTCTTAAGAAGTTTTCATCCTATATTTGACCGTTATAATAATATTGTCATTATTGGATTTATTATTTTTTCAACGATTGTATTTGCATTTATCGGAAAACCTGTTGTATTACTTATTGTAGCAGGTGCATTTAACGGGATGATTATCCCAATAATATTAACTGCGATTTTAATTGGTTCGAGGAAGAAGTCAATTGTTGGTGATTATCATCATCCAACATGGATGATTGTGTTCGGCTATGTTGCAGTGATTATTACATTATTGGCAAGTTTCATTTCGATTCGAGAAGTTATTAGTATGCTTTTTGGATAAGATAGAAGATTAAAGGAGAGGCTATTGTACAATAGCCTCTCCTTTGTTTTTTGTATCTGATTTTTTATTCTGCTTTTCTTTTTTTTGCAATGTTTTTTCGATGAATTGTTTTGTTTTACGTTTAGAGTAACGCTTTTTACTATAATTCAAATTGTCATGGAAATATATACTCATCACGATTCCAAATCCAACCATTGTACTCCAAAGTGCACTACCACCATAACTAATCAATGGAAGAGGTAGCCCTGTGATTGGTAAAAGCTGAATAGTCATGCCGACGTTTTGGAATACTTGATAGATTAACATTGAAATAAATCCAATGATAAAATAAGCGTTGAAGTTAGACGTTGCAAGTGTTGCGATTCGAATGAGATGAATGAACATTGCTAAGAATAACAAAAGAACGATCGATGAGCCAACAAATCCAAATTCTTCACTAATAATTGTAAAGATGAAATCAGTATGGTTTTCTGGAATATAGATGCGGCCGTTCGTGTAACCAACACCGTTAAATTGTCCTGAACCAATCGCTTTTAATGAATTGATCAAATGATATCCACTTTCTGAGCTATAACTGTATGGATCAAGCCAAGAGTATATTCGTCCAAGTTGATAAGGTTGTATGTTGAATACTTTCTCAATTAAATTTGGCTTAAGAATAATTGTTAAAATAATCGTTGAAGATAGTGCGGCGAATGAAATCAGGACTGGAAGTAAAATCTTCCAACTTACACCGGAAACGACAATCATTCCAAGGATAATGGCAATAAAGACTAGTGTAGTGCCGAGATCATTCTGCAATAAGATACATGCTGCAGGAATTAACGACCATAATGCTATCTTAAAGAGAAGCCTAGTATCATTTGCAATGGTACGTTCAACAATATACTTATTATGCTCTGAAATTGTTCTCGCAAGAATTAATATAAGAATAATCTTCATAAATTCTGACGGTTGCACACTGATTGGACCGAGCTTATACCAACTCTGTGCCCCATTAACAATTGGTGTAAAAGGTGTATTAGGTAAAATAATCAATAAAATTAAGCTCAATGTGCCTAATAAATAAAGAGGAAACGTCAATTTTTTCAATAACTTTGGTTTAATGAAGAGCATCATGATTAAAAACAATGCACCAATCACATAATATAACATTTGTCTCGTAGCGAAATTTGTATTGTATTGGCCGCTCGTCATCGCGCTTTTAATAGAAAAGTAACTAATGATTGCAAAGCAACCGATGAATATAATCAGCCACCAATCGATACGATCAATGATTGAACGCGTTTGGGCATTTTTACGACTTAATGTTTCCATATGATTGCCTCAACTTTCTTTTTCAATATGATAATTTTATCAAATCAAACCTTAAAGTTCCAACTTTTTAAAAGCGAACGTTATAGTGTATAATGAAGTTTACTGAATTGAAGATGTGGGAGTGAAGACGGTTGAAAAAAACAATTGTATTAATTTATGGTGGTAAAAGTGCTGAACATGACATTAGTATTTTAACAGCGCAATCTGTTATGAATGCCATTGATAAGGAGAAGTTTGATGTCCATCCATTATATATTGGGGCAGACGGGGAATGGTTTAAAGGAGAACAGATTAAAGGACAGATAGATGATACGACACTATTGAGGAGTTCAATACCTATTCATAATATGATTCAAGCATTAAGAGAAGTTGATGGGAAAGTTGTTGATATTGTATTCCCATTACTACATGGTCCGAATGGTGAAGATGGCACAATACAAGGATTGCTCGATGTCGCGAATATTCCTTACGTTGGGAATGGTGTGTTGAGTTCGTCAGTAGGGATGGATAAACTTGTTGCTAAACAATTATTTACTCAACGTGGCTTGAAGCAATTACCATATGTTGGTTTCCTTCATTCAGAATGGTTAGAATATGAAGACAGTGTGCTTCATTCGATTGATAAGAAGTTACATTTTCCAATGTTCGTCAAACCAGCAAACCTTGGTTCAAGTTTAGGGATTAGTAAAGTAGAATCAACAGAAGAACTCATTGAAGGCATACGACAAGCTTTCAAATATGATCGTAAAGTTGTCGTAGAACAAGGTGTTACTGCACGTGAGATTGAAGTCGGTGTTATTGGTAATGACGAACTACAAACGACTGAGCCAGGTGAAGTCGTAAAGCAAGTAGATTTCTATGACTATGAAGCGAAATATCAAGAAGGTAATGCTTCTTTACAAATACCTGCACATATCGATGAAGAGCAGAAGAAAGTCATGAGACATATGGCGACACAAGCGTTCAAGGCCGCAGATTGTGCAGGACTTGTTCGAGCAGACTTCTTTTTGACCGAAGATGGTTCTATTTATATCAATGAAATTAACACGATGCCAGGGTTTACTAAGTTCAGTATGTTTCCATTATTATGGGCTAATATGAATCTAGCTTATAGTGAATTAATTGAAACATTGATTAACTTAGGGATCGAGCGCTTCGAACAAAGACAATCCATATCGTTTCAAAAAGATTCATAATAGATTATGATGCATGAACGTCAAAGGAGACATAAAGTATTATGATTAATATTTCAATTGAAGATGTATGTAAATACTGTGATGGAGAGATGTATCACGTTAAGGATTCGACAAAGCAGATTCGCGGTGTAACGATCGATTCCAGAGAGGTACAGCAAGATATGCTATTCATTCCGTTACTCGGTGAGCGGACTGATGGGCATCGCTACGTCCAACAATCAAATGATGATGGTGCATTGATATCGTTATGGCAGAGAGATCAAGCGAATAAACCAGAAGGCGTGCCGTTAATTATTGTTGAAGATACGCTTGTAGCGCTTCAACAAATTGCAAAATATTACTTACAGCGTATTAACCCTAAGGTGATTGGAGTCACGGGCTCGAACGGTAAGACGACGACAAAAGATATGATTTATACAGCCCTTCAATCGACTTATAACGTTCAGAAAACAGAAGGTAATTATAATAATGAGATAGGTATGCCACTAACAATATTATCCTTAAACAAAGATTGTGAAGTAGCCATATTGGAAATGGGAATGGATAGATTTCATGATATTGAGTTGCTATCCAACCTGGCAAAACCTGATATTGCAGTCATTACAAATATCGGTGAATCCCATATGGAACATTTAGGATCTAGAGAGGGTATTGCTAAGGCAAAATCTGAAATTACAATTGGACTAAAAGATGAAGGATTATTAATCATTGATGGTGATGAACCGTTATTATCATCTCATCGACAAGAGACTCGTTATAATACGCTAACGGTTGGTTTAGATGAAACTTCACAAATTTTTGTAGATCAAATTGATATACGTGAAGGAATGATTCAGTTTAAGTCGAATCTTACGGATGAAGGGCAATGGATTAAATTATCGCTACTAGGTGAGCACAATGCAAAGAATGCATTATACAGCTTAGTCGTCGCGAAACAATTGAATGTTGATATGACTGAAGCCATTCATCAATTAGCGACTGTTGAATTAACTCCGATGCGTATGCAACCGATTCAAGGATTGAATGGATCACTAATCATTAACGATGCATACAATGCAAGTCCTACGAGTATGATGAGCGCGATTCGTTCGGTGAGAGACTTAAAAGAAAGAGCAATTCTTGTCTTAGGAGATATGCTTGAAATAGGAGATGAGAAAACATCTTACTATAATTCAATGGCGCAACTTATTAATGAAAGTCCATCGATTGAAGCTGTTTATTTATACGGAGAAGATATCGTCATTTTAGAACAACGGATTGACTGTTATTGTAAGCACTTCGAGGATAAAACCTCTATGACATCTGTATTGCAACAAGAAATGAATGAACAGACAGTGATATTGTTTAAAGGATCACGAGGTTTGAAACTTGAAACAATCATCGATGGGATATTAGCAGATAACTAACTCTTTCGTTGTGTTTTGTATGAAGAGGTGTTATACTTATTGATGTTGATAGTAGAAGAACTACTAAATATAATAGATATGTATAGAATGAATCAGTGCATCATCGATTGCACTGATTGTTTTATGTTTAATTAAAGGAGAATAATATATTGGTAAATTTTAAATCACTAGGGCTTTCTGATCAAACTGTGAAAGCATTAGACGAGTTAGGTTTTACAGAACCGACTCCAATTCAAGAGGAAGCGATTCCTTACATGTTAGAAGGACGCGATGTTTTAGGGCAAGCACAGACAGGTACGGGGAAAACTGGAGCTTTCGGACTACCTCTTGTTGAGAAAGTTCAAGCAAATCAAGGTATTCAAGCAATGGTACTGGCGCCGACAAGAGAACTTGCAGTACAAGTTGCAGAGCAATTGAAATCATTCGGTAAATATCATAATTTACGTGTCATCAATATCTTTGGAGGCGTTCCAATCGAACGTCAAATTCAAGGCCTAAAAAAGAAACCTGAAATTATCGTTGGGACACCAGGTCGTGTCATTGATCATTTAAATCGTCGTACGTTAAAGCCTGAAGATATTCATACGTTAATTCTAGATGAAGCAGATGAAATGATGAATATGGGCTTCATCGATGATATGCGATTCATTATGAGCAAATTACCCGCGCATAATCGTCAGACATTGTTATTCTCAGCGACAATGCCGAAAGCAATCCAACAGTTAGTTCAACAATTTATGAACTCTCCTGAGATTGTCAAGACAATGAATCAACAACAGTCAGACCCACAAATAACTGAGTATTATACAATAGTAAAGGAATTAGAAAAGCTTGAGACATTCACGAACTTCTTAGATGTTCATCAGCCAGAACTCGCAATTTGTTTCGGCCGTACGAAGCGTCGTGTAGATGAATTAACAAGTGCATTAATTGCTAAAGGCTATCGTGCAGAAGGATTACATGGGGATATCACACAATCGAAACGTTTAGAAGTGCTAAAGAAATTCAAAAATGATGCATTAGATATTCTTGTAGCAACAGACGTTGCTGCCCGTGGTTTGGATATTTCAGGTGTAACTCATGTTTATAACTTCGATATTCCGCAAGACACAGAATCGTATACACACCGTATTGGACGTACAGGTCGTGCGGGTAAAGAAGGTGTCGCGATTTCTTTAGTTAATCCGATTGAAATGGACTACATCCGTCAAATTGAGAAAGACAAGAATCGTACGATGCAAGCACTACGTCCACCACATGCTGATGAAGTAATGAAAGCACGTAAAGATGATACAGTTCAACGTGTGAAGGATTTACTTAATAAAGGTGATGAACAACAAGACCGTCATACGAAGACGCTTGCATCTGAATTAATCGAAGAATACGGTGATGTAAATGTTGTGACAGCATTATTGAAAGAAATGATGTCACAAAGTGATGATGTCGATGTACAACTTACATTCGAAAAACCATTATCGAAAAAAGCGCAAAATAAATCACGTGGCCGTAAGCGCGGTGGAAACTTTAAAGGAGGCGGCAAAGGACGTCGCGACTTTAAAGGTGGTAACCGTCGTAAATCAAATGATCGCCCAAATAAATCAGGTGAAGGTCGTAAACCGAAAGCTGGATTTAAAGGACGTACGTTTGCAGATCATAAAAAATAATAGTATAAATTATTTATAACACTTATAAGTCATTAAAAGATAATTTATAAAATATTCAGTAAGCTCATTCTATTATGGAATGGGCTTTTTCTTATTGTAAACAGTGATATAATTGGGATAATTAAAATATAAATATCTATTATAACGAAGGGGTTAATAAAATGAAGGAGATTCAACTCTCTAAGAGAGGAATGTACCACTTGATGTGTATCAATTTTATATGGATGTTACTTATAGCAATTGCTGGTATCTACGGTGTAATAACATATTATATTGATGATTGGGTGGAATGGCCTAAATATGTAATTATCGGATTGCTCGTATTAGCATTTATATATCGAGTGTTTATTTATCCATTTTTATACAAAAAATATACATATTTTACTGTATTCAGACAAATGATGAAGATGAAAACTGGTGCGTTTAGTGTGCATGAACAACATACACCACTTGACAGAATTCAAGAGGTACGTGAGTACCAATCATTTATTCAGAAGATGTTTCATGTGAAGAACGTAGAAATCTTTACTGCAGGGACTGAACTCAAAATCAAAAGTATTGATGAAGCAGCGGCAGATGAGATGGTTGAAAATGTAATGTCATACGTCAAAGGGGTGATGAGTGATGTCTAAACATACGTTGCATCCAATCAGTTATATTTCAACATTATTTACATTTTTGAAGTCTTGGATATTACCGATTGTAATTTTACTATTTTTGAATTTTAGTGAGATATTACATGCATTTCGTAAAATTATGAATGGTGAGTTTTCTATAGGGATGTTTAATGAAATCATCGTACCATTTATCCTCGCAATCATTATGACGGTATTTTATTTGTTCACAGTGATAGAAATATATAGAACACGTTTTTATATTGAAGATCGTGTATTTATACACGAAGAAGGCATATTCTCAAGAGCAACAAAAGAAATAGATATTGATCGTATCCAGTCCATCAATATTAAGCAAAACATCGTTGAACGCATTGCAAAAGCTGCTACTCTTGAAATAACGACACCAGGTCAATCGATTGAAGTTAGTTCTATTAAACTAGCTTTTGCCGAGGCGTTAGAAACACAGTTGATGGAGATGAAACAGAGCACATCGAAAGTTGATAAGGAACATCGCAATATAGTGATTGGTGAAACGAGCCAACATAATGAAGATAAAATATTAGATGAAACGAATGAAATCTCAACAGAGGTTAGATTAGATGGACCGACAAGTGATGATCATTATGTAGACCACGCTCAACCATCTAGAACTCAAAAAGTTGATTATTCATACAAGTTATCAATGAAAGACTTATTACTGATGGGAATGACGAGTGGTGCGATCGGGACATTTTTAACATTAGTATTTTCTGCCCTTGCATTGTTTGATGATTTAATCAACTTTGGACCAATATTTGAATGGATAGAAGTCATTGAAAAATCATTTGGTTCGCATTGGATAGGGATTGTTGTACTTGGCCTAATCTTTACATTGATTGCATTTATATTTGGTACGATTTTAAATGTTATAAAATATTATGATTATACAATGGAAGTCCGTGGTGATTATGTTTATATCAGTTTTGGTTTATTTAATAAAGTGACTCGAAATATTCCAAAGTCTCGTGTACAAGGAATCTATGAATCTCAAAATTTATTTAGGAAGTTCATAGGGTATACAGAATTCAATGTTGTCATTACTTCGGAAGATATGCTAAATGCGGATGACGATAGTGAAGGTACGAAAGTCATGATTTTACCTTTTATAAAAAAAGACGAAGGTTTAAATATAATGCAATCATTATTTACACACTATGAGTTCAACTCGGTGAGACGTTGTATACCATGGAGAGCATTTAATCGTTTTATTTTTTGGGAAACAATCATTTTTGTTGTGGCAATGGGCGTTTGTTATTATTTCGATTTAACATGGGGTTATTATGTAGTAGGCGTCTTATACATTATAGGGATACTATCAAATGTCTATGATATGAGAATGAGTGGTTATGCATTAGGCGATAATGAATTATCGATAACTGATACAGGATTATTCTCAATTTCAACGAACTTTATTCGCTATGATAAAATCATGGAACTAGACTTATCTGATAATTATTTCATGAGAAGAAGAAAACTAAAAAATGTAAATGTTAAAATCGCAGCTGGATTACTATCTCACGATGCTGATTTATATAATGCTGAGGCGGATGATGCGTTGGCGATTCGTAATCATTTTTATCGTTATCATGAAGAGAAGGGTGGGGTAATGCGTGAAGAAATTAGATCCTAGTGCACTGTCAATCTATCGGTTACGAACATCAATTGGATATGGAATTCTGTGGCTTATCATTATAATAGTGATGGTTGTATTAATGTTTTGGATGGATATCGATATACACCGTTATGTATACTATGGACTATGTGGGTTATTAGTTATTACACTGTATCACATTTTGATTCAAACGTACTTATCGTATAAATATTATTCATACCAAATTAACCATGATGAAATCACGATTGAGAGAGGTTTCTTATTTAAAAGAGTTGAACATATTCCAATGAATAGAATATATAATGTTGACTATAACGTTGGAATCATTATGAAACGCTATCGTGTCAAAGCACTTTCTATCTCAACGGCAGCTGGTTTGCATGCGATTCCTATCGTTCGTTCAGAGGAAGCAACAGAGATTCGGAAATTTATCAAGTCAAAGATGGTGAAGTAAGTGATTGTTGGGGTTGGAACTGATATCACGACGGTCAGTCGATTTGAACGAATTATTGAGAAGAACGCGAGATTTGCTGCCAAAATTTTAACACCTTCTGAACTATCAGTGTATAATGATAAAAAAGGAATGAATCAATTGCAATATTTAGCCGGTCGCTTTGCAGTTAAAGAAGCGGTGGCTAAAGCATTTGGTACAGGCATTGGCGAGTTAAATTTTCAACATATAGAATGCTTGAACAATGAGCTAGGCGCACCGATTGTCAATGTGATAAATAATCGTATTGACAGTCGTTATCATAATTTAATGATACATGCATCGATTTCACATAACGAAGATCAAGTTGTCGCCTTTGTAGTGATTGAAGAGGAGTGTGTTGAATGAGTAATAAGCATTACCGTAAGACATATCAAGAAGTGAACTTAAACAATATACAACATAATTACAATGTGTTGAAGCAGAAACACTCGAATAAAACAGTGATTGCAGTGGTGAAAGCAGATGCTTATAGTCTAGGAAGTGTCGAAGTTGCAAAAGCATTAGGTGAAGTTGGTGTTGATTTTTTCTGTGTTGCGACGTTAGATGAAGCCATTGAATTAAGAATGAATGGTATTAAATCTAAAATTTTAATTCTTGGCATTATAGAGCCAAAACATATTAATAAAGCGATACAACACCGCGTTGCCGTCACAGTACCGAGTGTAGAATGGCTCAAGAAAGCACGTGCGAAAGTGAAAGATAAATATGATAAAGATGTATGGATGCACATCAATGTCGATACGGGGATGAATCGTCTTGGTGTGAAGGATATTGAAGATATACATGAAATAATTAAAATCATCCATGATAGTGATTACTTTGTATATGAAGGGATATATACTCATTTCAATAGTTCTGATGTAGACCATAATGAGACAATGAGACAATATGAAGCATTCATTGAAATTGTCGATGCGGTTGAGAGACCACAATATGTCCATTGCCAGAACTCAAGTGCAAGCTTGTTATATGATATGGATGATATGACAGCAATTCGAACGGGATTATCATTGTATGGTTATTATCCAGATTTTACTGACGAACAATTAGTCGAAATCAAATCTCTCTATCCATTAAAACCATCCATGAAGTTATATACACACGTCAATCACGTTAAAACGATTCATCAGAATGAAACTGTAAGCTACAATCAAACGTATCAAGCACAACAAGATACAATCATTGCAACGTTACCCATTGGATATGCGGATGGGTTCACACGCATGATGCAAGGCAGCTATGTAGATTCTAATGACGGCCCGTGCGAAATTGTCGGACGAGTAACAATGGATCATATTATGATTAAAGGGAACGAAAATATGGATGTAGGAGATGTAATTACACTCATCGGTGAAAACCAATCACTCGAAGATGTTGCAAAGGTTAATGGAACGATTAGTTACGAAATGCTAACTCGTATGAGTCGTCGATTGACCAAAAGATATATTAAAGATGATCAGGTATATGAATTCAATCAAATCTTAAAATAAAATTAACAATAAACAACTTTAACTGTCGTTGTAAAGATGTTATGATTAAGTAGACAAAAGGTTTATGCATTTATTGTTTTATTGTTGATTCTAATAACAGAGTATCTCGTTTTGAATCTATACTATGACTTGAGTGGGGGTAGTGTAATGTCTGCAACAATGGTGAACTTTAATACAGTGCTTGCTGAAGGTTACAAAGAAATGAGTGAACTGAATCTAGAAATTTCTAGAGATTATATTGATTTAGAATGTGAAGCTTGTAACTGTAATGAAGACTTTATTTATAGACAAGCTAGTAAAGCTGGTGAATAAATGAAGCGTGGAGATGTATATTTAGCTGATTTATCACCTGTCAAAGGGTCTGAACAAGGTGGTAAACGGCCGGTTGTTATTATTCAAAATAACACAGGGAATAAATATAGCCCAACAGTTATTGTTGCGGCAATTACAGGTAAAATTAATAAAGCGAAGATTCCTACGCATGTAGAAATCGACGCTGATACATACCATTTAGACATGGATTCTGTTATACTATTAGAACAAATTAGGACAATTGATAAGAAACGTTTACTTGAACGTTTGACGAATTTATCCGAGGAAAAGATGAAAGAAGTAGATAATGCATTGGCAATTAGTGTAGACCTTCATCCATTGACATAATCATTTTTAGCATTAAGTTTACTAACTTAATGCTTTTTTTATACAGAAAGGAAGACCTAAGGTGGAAAAACTTGATAATATTATTACTCATTATGAACAAATACTAAAACAGTATAAAAAAAAATCAAAAGAGGAGCATTTGGTTGAACAGGCTCAAAAACTTAGTCAGCAACTCATAGAATTTGAAATATCTCCTGAGGAAGTTGTATCCCTTCATCGTAACATTACGACGACAAATAATTTTAATAAAGATGAAATATTACAGTCACTAGATATACTTATGGAAATTATCTCAGCTTATGGATTTTCTTATCGTGAGTATTTAGATTTATTAAAGAGGGCAGAACAACTTGACCATGATGTGGATGTTGCGGCTAGTTTACAAGAAACAATGCTTCAAACAACTTTCCCAGCAGTTGAAGGCCTAGATATGGGCGTGGTGAGTAAAGCGGCCAAAAAAGTTAACGGGGATTACTATAATGTTTTGACACACTATGATCACAAAGTTAGTTTTGCTATTGCGGATGTTATAGGTAAAGGAATACCTGCGGCACTCGCTATGAGTATGATTAAATTTGGAATGGATTCTTATGGACAGTCAAAAATGCCAGATGATGCATTAAAAAAATTAAATCGAGTTGTTGAGCGGAATATTAATCAAAATATGTTTGTAACCATGTTCTATGGTCTGTACGACTATCAAAATCATCACTTTTATTATTCGTCTGCCGGGCATGAACCTGCTTTTTACTACAGTGCTAAACATCAGACATTTAGTCGTATTAGTACGAAAGGCATTGTCATGGGGGTAACACTAGATGCTCAGTTCGAACAAAAAGAACTTCATTTTGAGCCCGGTGATATTTTAATTGTTGTGACAGACGGAGTTACAGAACTTCGAAAAAATGATGGTGAATTCATAAGTGATGATGAACTAGAACTACTATTTAGAGAACATATTGAATCTACACCGCAAGTTATGGTGAATAATTTATTCGAGTCATTAAATAAACTTCAATATCAAAACAAAAAAGATGATCTAACGTTATTCGTTCTAAAAAGAACTGATTAGATTAAAATCAGATTAAAATTTGTCTTCTAATTATGTTTAAGGGATTACAGATGCGGGTACTTCAATGAATAGTAGGTGAATAATGACTAGGAGTGATGCGATATGAACTTAAATATAGAACAAAGTGAATATGATAAATATTATGATGTAAAGTTAAACGGTGAATTAGATGTGTATACAGCACCTGAACTGCGTTCAGTGTTGGAACCGTTACGCGAAAAGGGAGATAAAGATATTCATATCGACTTAGAAGAGCTATCATATATGGATAGTACGGGTCTTGGAATATTTGTTGGAACGATTAAAGAATTAAATAAAAATGAAAAGAATCTTTATGTTCTGAATGCTTCTGAACGTATATTTAAATTATTCGAAATTACAGGATTAAATGGATTAATGTATGTTAATGAGAAAGCAGAGGTGGACATTGATGAATAATCAATCTTACGAACAAGTTGAGATGAGAATTCCAGCCAAAGCTGAGTACGTTGGACTTGTTAGGTTGTCAATGTCAGGAATATTAAATAGGCAAGGATTTAGCTATGATGATATCGAAGATGTTAAAATAGCATTAAGTGAAGCATTAACAAATGCTGTCAAACATGCTTACTCTAATCAAGAGGATGGACAAATTTCAGTCGGATTTGTAATGTTTGAAGATAAGATTGAAATTATTGTTTCTGATTCAGGAAAAAGTTTCGATTATGAACAGAAGAAAAGAGAGCTTGGTCCATATTCGGAAGAAGAAAATATTAACTTCTTACGTGAAGGAGGGCTTGGTTTATTCTTAATTGAGACATTGATGGATGATGTCAAAGTTCATAAAGATCAAGGTGTGACGATTAGCATGTCAAAATATCTTATGGCTAAAGAGGTGCAACAACATGACCAAGACCAAGGGAACGGACAATTACAAAAACGTTAGTCAAGAGACAATTCTAAAATGGGTCAAAGCGGTTCAACAAGATGATGACCAAATGGCCAAAACCTATCTCGTTGAACATTTTCAAAATCTTGTTGAATCTTTAGCGTACAAATATTCGAAAGGACAGTCACACCATGAAGATTTAGTTCAAGTTGGAATGGTTGGACTATTAGGCTCTATTGAACGATTTGATACGAGTTTTGAACGAAAGTTTGAAGCTTTTTTAGTCCCGACCGTCATCGGTGAAATTAAACGGTATTTACGAGATAAGACATGGAGTGTGCATGTCCCGAGGCGGATTAAAGAATTGGGACCTAAAATAAAAAAAGCGAATGACCAATTAACAAATGAGTTGGGGTACTCTCCAAGTGTGAATGATATTGCAGAGTATTTAGAAGAAGATATTGAGAATGTTTTAGAAGCTATGGAGATGGGCCAAAGCTACAACGCTTTAAGTGTAGACCATAGTATCGAAGCTGATAAAGATGGCTCAACTGTCACGTTATTAGATATTATGGGGAATGACGATTCAGGGTATGATTTAAGTGAAAAACGACTTATGCTACAACGAGTGCTTCCTGTATTGTCAGATCGTGAACGTGAAATTATTCAGTATACATATATTGAGAATTTAAGCCAAAAAGAAACCGGTGAGAAGATTGGTTTAAGTCAAATGCATGTTTCAAGGTTACAACGATCTGCAATTAAGAAGTTAAAAGAAGCAATTGCTAACGAACAATAAGGCTTCCAACCTTAAATGGAAGTCTTATTTTGTATTGTTTAAATTATAGAATGAGAATGAGGAGTTTTTTGTATGATGGATTTAATTAAATCTACAGCTAAACAACTAAATATTAAACCGAGTTCTGTGAAAGCAGTCTTAGAATTGTTAAATGATTCAAATACAGTACCGTTTATCGCGCGATATCGTAAAGAAATGACTGGTGGCTTAACTGAAATAGAGATTAAGCAAATTGATGATATTTATCGATATGAATTAAGTGTAAAAGAGCGGAAAGAACAAGTGATTGCAAATATTGAAGAGCAAGGCTTAATGACAGATGAACTAAGAAATGAAATTATGGTTCAAACAAAATTGCAACGTATTGAAGATTTATACCGACCGTTCAAACAAAAAAAGAAAACACGAGCAACAGAAGCAAAACGAAAAGGATTAGAGCCTTTAGCTAAACTTATGAAAAGTGCACAAAGTGAAGATTTAGAAGGAACTGCTAAAGACTTTTTATCAGAAGAAGTGACAACGGTAGCAGAAGCAATAGACGGTGCAAAAGATATTATTGCGGAAGAAATTAGTGATGATGCAAAGCTTCGAAAATATATATTAGATTTTACATTTAAAAGAGGGTCGATCAAAACTCAAAGAAAAAAGAATATCGATGATCCAAAAAAGATTTATGAACAGTATTATGATTATGAAGAACCATTGAAAGGGTTAGTACCTCATCGAGTCCTTGCGATGAACCGAGCAGAAAAAGAAAAGATGATTTCTGTCAAAATTAAACAAGACGAAGATTTTTTAAATAAATATGTGTACAATCAGAACTTTGATAAAACACATCCATATAAAGATCATTTAGAAGATGTTGTAAAAGATGCGCTGAAAAGATTGATACTCCCAAGTATAGAACGTGAAGTTAGAAATCATTATACAGAAACTGCTGAAGATCAAGCAATTGATGTATTTAGTAAAAACTTACAAGCATTATTACTACAACCACCATTGAAAGGTTTAACAATCCTAGGCGTAGACCCAGCGTATAGAACTGGATGTAAACTCGCAGTTATTAGCGCAACGGGAAGTTTCGTATCGAAGTCAGTGATTTATCCACATCCACCGATAAATAAATTGAAAGAAGCGACTGAAGAAGTTCTTTCGATGATTAAAGCGCATGATGTGCAATTAATTGCAATTGGTAACGGTACTGCTTCTAGAGAAACAGAGCAATTTATTGCTCAAATTATTTCAGAGTATGGGCTAAATGTTCAATTTATTATCGTGAATGAGGCAGGAGCAAGTGTTTATTCAGCAAGTGAAGTGGCACGTGATGAGTTTCCTGAATTTAATGTCGAAGAGAGAAGTGCAGTCAGTATTGCAAGACGTGTATTAGATCCATTAAGTGAACTTGTCAAAATCGACCCAAAGTCAATTGGTGTGGGTCAATACCAACATGATGTAAATCAATCGAAATTAAATGATACATTAACATTTGTTGTCGAGACAGCCGTAAACCAAGTCGGTGTCAATGTTAATACTGCAAGTGCATCGTTAATGCAATACGTATCTGGTTTATCTAGCCGTGTCGTCAATAATATTATTGAATATCGTGAGGAGCATAACGGTTTCACTCATTCTAACCAGATTACGAAAGTTCCTAGACTGGGAGCAAAAACATATGAACAAAGTATTGGATTTTTAAGAATTATAGATGGAGAAGAACCTTTAGATCGTACACCTATTCACCCTGAATCATATCAAGCAACATATAATTTGCTTGATTCTATTGGTTGTACAACTCGTGATTTAGGAACAGACCATCTGAAAGAAGCATTAGATGAAGTAGATATTAATAAACAAAGTGAGTTATTAAATATAGGTCAGATGACGTTAGTAGATATTATTGAAGCATTGAAAACACCCGAACGTGATCCTAGAGATGAATACACTGTTCCTGAATTAAAGTCCGATGTATTGTCGATGGAAGACTTAACTGTCGGAATGAAGTTATCTGGAACAGTTCGTAACGTTGTAGACTTTGGAGCATTCATCGATATTGGTGTTAAACAAGATGGACTCGTTCATATTTCAAAAATGAGCCATCAATTTATTAAGCATCCAATGGATAAGTTGTCTGTTGGTGATATTGTAGAAGTTACAGTGATAGAAATTGATTTAGAAAAAGAGAGAATCGCTTTATCTATGATATAATTTTAACTATAATAAAGAGGGACTTGTTCATATGAACAAGTCCCTCTTTAATAATTAAAAAATTATTTTCCGTTTGCTTCAAGTACTCTTGAAATTTCAATATTTAAACCTTCAGCTAAACGCTCACCATATTCTTTATCTGCTTGGTAACAGTTATAAATATGACGCATCTTCACTTCATCTGTTACAGGCATAATATCAGCGACAGTATTTTGAATTAATCGTTGTTTTTCATCTTCTGATTGTAATCTCCATAATTTACCTGGTTGTTCATAATACATACTATCATCTTCACGGAAATTCCATTCATATGCTGCGCCAGTTAATTCAAGCTCAGGCTCTTTATATTGAGATTGATCTTGATGAGCACCATAGCTATTTGGATAGTAGTTTAATTTAGAACCATAATTACCATCTACACGCATTGCTCCATCTCTTGAGAATGGACAAACCTGAGAAGAATCTACACCTTTAGGTGAGTTGACAGGAATTTGGAAATGGTTAACACCTAAACGATAACGTTGTGTATCACCATAAGAGAATAAACGACCTTGTAACATCTTATCTGGTGAGAATCCAATACCAGGTACAATTGTTGTAGGTGCAAATGCTGCTTGTTCAACTTCAGCAAAATAGTTATCTGGGTTACGGTTTAATTCGAATTCACCAACTTCAATTAATGGGAATTCATCTTTATACCAAACTTTTGTTAAATCAAATGGGTTATATGGCATATTTTTTGCTTGTTCTTCAGTCATAACTTGAATATACATTTTCCACTTAGGGAAGTTACCGTCTTCAATCGCATTATATAAATCACGTTGTGAATGTTCACGATCTTTAGCTACGATATTTTCAGCTTCTGTGTCAGTAAAGTTTTTAATACCTTGTTGAGTTCTAAAATGGAATTTCACCCAATGACGAATCCCTTCAGCGTTGATGAAGCTATAAGTATGTGAACCAAAACCATGCATATGACGGAATCCTGCTGGAATACCGCGATCACTCATTACAATAGTAACTTGATGTAATGCCTCTGGAAGTGAGCTCCAGAAGTCCCAGTTACTTTGTGGGTTATGCATGTTAGTACGTGGATCACGTTTTACAACGTGATTCAAACTTGCAAAAAGCTTAGGATCACGGAAGAAGAACACTGGAGTGTTATTACCAACTAAATCCCAGTTCCCTTCATCTGTGTAAAATTTTAGTGCAAATCCACGAATATCACGTTCAGTATCTGCAGCACCGCGTTCACCTGCAACTGTTGAAAAACGTGCAAACATTTCAGTTTGTTTACCAACTTCACTAAAAATTGAAGCTTTAGTATATTGTGTAATATCATTTGTCACTGTGAATGTACCAAAAGCACCAGAACCTTTCGCATGCATACGACGCTCTGGAATTACTTCGCGATCAAAGTGAGCCATTTGTTCTATGAAATAGTGATCTTGCATTAATAATGGACCACGTGGTCCAGCAGTCATTGAATTCTCACGATCACCAACAGGAGCACCAAAGTTAGTCGTTAAATTACCATATTCCATATCTTTTTTCTCTTGTTCACTATAATCTTTATCAAATTTATTTTCAGTCATAAATAGCCTCCTAGAATGAATAATGTAATGATAATAATAGGTAATTCTATTATTTATAATAATTATAACATAATAATAATTATAAATAAAAGATAAATGTTTTTAAATTCAATTGTATTTTTAAATTAATTTAAAAGAGGAAATACTACATTTTTAATATCTTCCTATATATATTATAGGATATTATTTTATGGAGTTCATAATATATGCTTGTATGACTTTAAACTACTTCTTCCTTATCTAAAAAACAATTTTTTATTACAATATAATATTAGAGCGTACAGAATTAAAAATAAATACAGATCTGCGTGTATAATAAATGAGCTGTATTTAAAGATATGTTATATGTGAAAAAATAAATAAAAGTATTAAATAAATGTATTTATAAAATATACATTATCGTTACTTATTATTTATTAACAACAATTACTTGTGATAATTTATTTGTGATAACGATCTTAAATTAAGTATGTATGAGAGTATGATGGTACAAATAATAATATAAAATTATATAATAAAAAAAGACTATTATATGAAGTAATTATTTACTATAAAATCATAAAATAAAAGTTCAAAAAATATATTGACTGATAAAAAATATTATAGTAATATAAATATCGTTGTTAAATTAATAGGCCCCTTGGTCAAGCGGTTAAGACACCGCCCTTTCACGGCGGTAACACGGGTTCGAATCCCGTAGGGGTCACCATTTGATGCGAATGTCAATTTTAATATTGACGTTGTTGCGAGATATATGGTATATTTAAATAACGGAAAGCGTATTGTAAATAATATTAATTTATTGTTAAGAAAATATAAAAAAATATTAAATTAATCTAAAAATATTATTGACAAGACAATTAACCTTTATTATAATAATTATTGTCGCTTTTGATAAGTCGTTCACCACGCGGTCGTGGCGGAATGGCAGACGCGCTAGGTTGAGGGCCTAGTGAGAGTGATCTCGTGGAGGTTCAAGTCCTCTCGACCGCATCGATTTCTAATTATATATCGCGGGTGTAGTTTAGTGGTAAAACCTCAGCCTTCCAAGCTGATGTTGTCGGTTCGATTCCGATCACCCGCTCCATTTATTTATACCTATATAGAACATTGAAAACTAAATCAAGAAAGTCAACGTTAATTCCGATAGAAGAGTCATTCCCTAAAGGGATGAAGAGAAGCAAGGCAAACTTTTAA